>NZ_JBHYHC010000015.1:0-10753 GCF_042738955.1 Umezawaea sp. NPDC059074 | reverse complement strand
TTCTGATGTGTATACGCGACAGGGGGAGGGCGGGCTGACGGTCGCGCGCCCGTTGGGGCGGGCGCGCTTCCACTCCGTTCAGCCGGCGACGAGTTCGTAGCCCGCCTCGACGACCGCTTCGCGGATGTCGTCCTCGGCGACGGGTTGATCACTGATCACGGTCACCAGGCCGGAGGCGAGGTCGACCGCGACCTCCTGCACGCCGCCGATCTGGCTGACCTCTTCGGTGACCGCGTTGACGCAGTGGCCGCACGTCATGCCCTGCACGGTGTAGGTGGACACGGTCATGGAACGTTCTCCTTCGTGGATGTGCTCGTCATGATCGGACGAGCCGCGCGATGGCCTTGCTCGCGTCGGTGACCTTCTCGTCCGCGGCGGAGCCGGCGTCGAGGACTGCTTGGGTCACGCAGTGCCCGACGTGGTCCTCCAGCAAGCCGAGCGACACGGCCCGCAGGGCGGCGGTGGCGTCGGCGATCCGGTCGAGCACGTCGATGCAGTACGCGTCGTCCTCGATCAACCGGTGCAGATCGCGGATCTGGTTCTCGATGCTGTGCAAGCGGTTCAGGTGGCTGTCCTTGTTCTTGGCGTAGCCACGCATGGTTCTCGACCTTCGCTTTGGCGTGTGCTTTCCCCGAGATCCATACTGGCCAGCTATGTAGAGATCTGTCAATATAGAGGGATGTCAATCAACTATGCGGATGGGTCGTCTGGAGGTTGTGCCGCCGCGCCCTGGGCGGCGGGGTCCCTCTCGGTCGAGGAGTCGGAGAGGTTGGCCAAGGTACTCAAAGCCGTCGCCGATCCGGTGCGGCTCAGGTTGTTGTCGATGATCGCGTCGCACCCTGGGGGTGAGGCGTGCGTGTGCGACATGTCGGGGGCGTTCGAGCTGACCGGGCCGACGATCTCCCATCACCTCAAAGTTCTTCGGCAGGCCGGACTCATCGCGGGGGAGCGGCGTGGCACCTGGGTCTACTACCGCACCGTTCCCGAGGTGCTCCGGGATCTCTCCGCCGCGTTGTTGCCCGTGGAAGTCGTGAACGTTACGGCCTGATTGTCCGCATCGAAGGTCGGGCGAGAGGGGAACCCTTGTCCTGCTTGGGTTGCCTTCGAACAGGTCCTGTCCATCCTTTGTGGACCATTACGATCCTTGATGACTGAAACATATTCATGGACAGTCATCGATATGACTCCTACGCTCGCCCTCTGCTACTCCGTTGGCGACTGAGGGGTCCGGTCATGGGTGCTGGCGAAGGCTTGTCTCGGCGTGGATTCGTAAGGGGAACGGCGCTCACCAGTGCCGCGCTCATCGTCGGGTCACCAGGTTCGGCGGGTGCCGATCCGGACGTGGCGGGCGAAAGTCGGACAAGCGGTGCCAGCGCTGGCGCCGGCGGCACGGAACTCAACTTCACCACGGACTCCGCGGCCATGCAGGCGGACAGGACCGTCGCGACCGCGTGCCAGTTCTGCAACTCCAACTGCCGGCTGCACGTCGGGCTGCGGGAGAACCGGATCATCAGCGTGAAGGGCGAGCCGAAGGATCCGGTGCAGCAGGGCAACATCTGCGTGAAGGCGCCGATGATGGCCGAGCTGGTGTACAACCCGTTGCGCCTGAAGACCCCGCTGGTGCGGACCGGAGGGGAGAAGGGATCCCCGAACTCCACCTTCGAACCGGCCACCTGGGATCAAGCCCTCGATGTCGTGGCCAAGCGGCTGCTCCAGCTGCGCGACGCCGGAAAGGCTCCCTCCATCGCCAACCGGACGACAGGTCGTCTGCCGCGCGGTGTCGGCTCGTTGGTGGGCAGGTTGTTCGCGCTGCTGGGCAGTCCGAACAACACCGACGTCGGGCCGGTCTGCAACGACGCGGGTGGCAACGCGCTGAAGGCCACGTTCGGGCTCGGCAACTTCACCAACGGGTACGGCACCGACGGCGCGACCGGGAAGGACGACCTCGGGTCCGCGAAGTACCTGCTGTTCTTCGGCACCAACCAGGCCGAGACCCACCCGGTGACGTTCGACTACCTCCTGCGCGCCCGGAAGCGAACCGGCGCGAAGCTGGTCGTGGTCGACCCCCGCCGCACGCCCACCGGCGCCGAGGCCGATGAGTGGATCGCGGCCAAGCCGCACACGGACCTGGCCTTGGCGCTGGGGATGCTGCACCACATCGTCACGAAGAACCTCTACGACCGGCACTTCGTCCAGCGCTGGGTCGTCGGGTTCACCGAGCTGCGCGACCACCTGGTGAAGTCCGCCTACACCCTCGACTGGGCGTCGAAGATCACCGGCATCCCCGTCAAGACCATCCAGCGCATCGCCGAGGACTACGCGAAGTCCGAACCGGCCGCGATCTTCTGCAACGCCGGGATCTCGCACCAGCTCGGCTCGTTCGACACGTACCGCGTGCTGACCTTCCTCGCCGCCGTCACCGGCAACATCGGCAAGCTCGGCGGCGGCTGCAACTTCATGCACAACACCTGGCCGGGCGACCTGCACCTGCCGCCGCTCGCGGTGAACGTTCCGAAGGTGCCGCAGGCGCTGCCGGTCGGGCCCGACTACTTCGCCGAGTCGATCCTCACGGGCAAGCCCTACCGGCTGGAAGCCGTGATCACCCAGGGCAACCCGCTGATCTCCTCGGCCAACACGAACAAGGTCAAGGACGCGTTCCGGGAACTCGACTTCTACGTCTACACCGGCTTGTTCATGGAGGAGGCCGCCTACTTCGCGGACGTCGTCCTGCCGGTGTCCGGCGCGCTGGAGTACGAGGGCGTCTACATGCGCCGTGACGACCGGGCGATCAGGTGGCAGCACCAGGTCGTGCCGCGGGTGGGGGAGTCCAAGCCCGACTGGGAGATCTGGATCGACCTCGCCTGGGCGCTCGGGCGCAACGACACGAAGAACCCCTCCACGTACTGGACCGATGCCTTCCCGCAAGCGTGGAAGGACTACTCGGTGCTGTGGAACGAGTTCGTCACCCGCACGCCCGGCATGGGCGGCATGACCAAGGCCCGCATGGACAAGCGGACCGAGCCGCTGCGCTGGCCGTGCCCGTCGGTCAAGCACCCCGGTGTCAGCGCCCTGTACCTCGATCACCCGTCCTGGTACGAAGCCGCCGAGTCACTGGGCGCGAAGGGGAAGCGGTTCCCCACGCCGAGCGGCAAGGTCGAGATCTACACCCCTGAACTGGAACGGCAACTCGCCACCGCGGGGCACCACGCCCTGCCGAGCTTCTACACCCATCCCGAGGTGACCGGCGCCCACCCGACGATCGCCTACGAGCCGGGGTTCGTCACCAACCCGGTCAACCCGCAGGCGGTCACCCACCCGGTCCGGCTGGGCGTGCCGGGCAACGACGACGTCCACCGCGAGTTCCCGCTCATGGGCACGACCGGGCGGCCCAGCGTCGTGCACTTCGCCTCGGTGACGCACTGGACGCCGACCGGCGAGCAGCTCAACGGGATCCGCTTGGTCCAGATCCACCCGGACACCGCCCGCCGCTACGGCATCGCGGACCGCGACGAGGTGGTGGTCCGCAGCCCGCGGGGTGAGGTCACCGGCACCGCGCTCTACTGGCCGGGCATCCGGCAGGACACGATCTTCGTGCCCAACACCTTCGGGCCTGCCCAGCAGGTCGGCGACCAGTTCGGTGACCCGCGCTACGAGGCGGCGAACACGCTGGTCGACGACCGCCATTACGACAACCTGTCGGGCCAGCAGGCCTACAAATGCTTCGCGTGCAGCATCGCCAAGGCATCAACGCCGTGACCTGCGTATTGTGATGAGTGTGAATGCAACGAGCACACGCGAACTCCCGGTGGTCGTCGACGGCTGCGCGCGCGTGAGCGTGGCCGCCGAACCGCTGGACCGGCCCTCCGCGGAGCGGCTGGCCAAGCTCCTCAAAGCCGTGGCGGACCCGGCGCGGCT
This sequence comes from Umezawaea sp. NPDC059074, assembly GCF_042738955.1. Taxonomy (NCBI): domain Bacteria; kingdom Bacillati; phylum Actinomycetota; class Actinomycetes; order Pseudonocardiales; family Pseudonocardiaceae; genus Umezawaea; species Umezawaea sp. NPDC059074. The sequence goes on along the minus strand of NZ_JBHYHC010000015.1, from coordinate 6,838 downwards.
CCAGTTGCTCAGCATCATCCACGGCGCCGCCGAGGGCGAGGTGTGCGTCTGCGACCTGATCGAGCCCCTGGGCCTGAGCCAGCCGACGGTCAGCCACCACCTCAAGGTGCTCACGGACGCCGGTCTGCTCTCGCGGGAGCGGCGGGGCACGTGGGCGTACTTCAGCGTGGTCCCGGAAGGCTGGCAGGCGCTGCGCGCCCTGTTCGCGTGATCCGTCCACGGTGCGGGACGCTCGGCGCTTGCTTGCACCTAGATTAGATGGATGTCAATATAGATGGTATGACCGCCACGCTCAAGCAGGTCCGCAAGCAGGCGAGCGCCCCGTCGGAGCCCTGCTGCGAGCCGGTGCTGTCCGCTCCGCTGGAGCCGGACCACGCCGTCGACATGGCCAAGATGTTCAAGGCGATGGGCGACCCGATCCGGCTGCGGCTGCTGTCGCTGATCGCCGCGTCCTCGGCCACCGAGGCGGGCGAGTGCTGCGTGTGCGACCTCTCCGGCTCGTTCGACCTGTCCGGGCCCACCATCTCCTACCACCTGAAGATCCTCCGCGAGGCGGGGCTGGTGGAGTCCGACCGGCGCGGCACGTGGGTCTACTACCGGCCCGTGCAGGAGAACTTCGGCAGGCTCTCGGCGATGCTGGCCATCCCCGGCGTGGCCTCCGTCGGCTGCTCCTGACCGTCACACGGCGTCGGCGTGGTCGTGCAGCTCGTGGTTCCTGGCGAGCGGCACGACCGCCGAGGTGTCGCAGCAGGCCTCGCGCTGTCGACTCCGCGGCGTGTTGTCGGGGCGCAGCCAGCCGCGGGCGACGGCGTTCGCCCCGGCCTCGAAGCGGGAGCGGGCGTCGAGCTTGGCCATGAGGTCGGCGACCATGCGTCGCGCCGTGCGCAGGCCGATGCCCAACTTCTTGCACACCGCCTCGTCGGTCAAGCCTTGGCTGAGCAGGCGGAGCAGTTCTCGTTCCATGTTGCTGGGGCCGCCATCGCCCGGACACCGCTGCTCGCCCAATGGCGTGGCGGCGGTCCACACCTGCTCGAAGAGCGCCACTAGTGCCGTCACCACCCCTGCCCCCGCGACCTGGAAGGCGCTGCAGTGCCCTGATTCGGGGGAGACCGGGAGCAACGCGGTGGTGCGGTCGAACACGAGCATCCACGTCGGCAGCGTCGGCGCCGTGCGCACCTCGCCGCCGGACGCGGTGAGCCACTCGGCGTAGCGCAGGGACGGCCGGTCGTTGAAGGCGCAGTCCTGGTAAACGGTCCACACGGCCGCACCGTTTTGGAGCAGTTCGCTGTCCAGTGCCCGACGGGCTTCGAGGCCGTCCAGAGACTGGCTCCCGCCGGGGAGCAGCGACAGGCATTCGATTCGCGACTGGCGCGCCAGCACGCTGGACCTGGCGTGGACCGCCGCGATGCCGTCCAAGCGCTCCCACTCGTTGCGGATGCCCGCCCCGCACACCTCGTCGTACTCGGCGATGAGCCGGTTGGCCGCGGCGCGGGTGGCGGCGAACTCCTGCTGCTTCCGCAGCAGATCGGCCTGTTGGCGTTCCAACAGGGAGTTCAGCGCGATGCTCGGACTGCCGGGCAGGAGCGAATCGGACGAAGTGCGCAGGAGGCAAAGTTCGGACAAGCGGGCGATGGCGTCATGAACGGATCTCTCCGGAATGTCCAGCAGTGTGACGACTTCCGCGATGTCGCATCCCTGTCGCGTCAAGACGAACCGGTACACCGCCTGCGCTGTCTCGTCCAGCCCGAACGGTTGCAGCATGTACCCCCCCAGGGTAGCTGTGCCGACTGTGCTCGCTTGTATCGAGCATCATCAATGTAGCAGTCGTTCCTGTGCGCCACCTGGCTTTAACCCACCGCTGCAATAGGAAAAGCAAATAGTGGTCCTCTCTCGGGAACTTTCGTCGAGTCAGGCAGCAACCTGCCCGGCACGTTGCTGCCGGGCCTGATCGCTTCCCCGTCGGTCCACGGGATCGCAGGCTGTCACCGCTCTGCCGAGACGCAGGCGCCCTCCGCCCGACGCCCGACCACGCCAAGGGGATCACCCGCATGAGCACAGCAACTCCGGACCCGCGCCTGGAAGCCGATGAGCTGACGGTGCGCACCCTGCCCGCCTTCGACCTCGTCGTGAAGGTGCTGGGTTCGAAGAGCTACTCCAACCGGTACATCGCGATCGCGGCCCTGTCCGGGCAGGAGGTCACGGTCGAAGGAGCCCTGGTGTCGGACGACACCGTGTTGCTGGCCAACGCGATCAACCAGTTCGGCCACGTGACCGTGACGATCGACCGGGAGAACGCGCGCTTCCACGTCGTGCCCACCGGCAAGCCGATGACGGCCCCGGAGGAGGAGATCTACGTCGGCGCGGCGGGAACCCCCCTGCGGTTCCTCATCTCCATGGCCGGGCACGCGCCGGGCGTAAGCATCATCACCGGCACCAAGCGCATGCAAGAACGTCCCATGGGTTCCCTGCTGGACGCCCTGCCCGCGCTCGGCGTCGACGCCACGGCCGTGCGCGGCAACGGCAGCCCGCCCATCCGGGTCGTCGGCGGCACCTTCCGCGGCGGCGCGACCAAGATCAGCGGTGCGGTCAGCAGCCAGTTCACCTCCAGCCTGCTCATCAACGCGATCCGCGCCGAGCAGGACGTCGAGGTCACGATCATCGACGACCTGATCTCCAAGCCCTACGTGAACATGACCGTCGCGGCGCTCGCCGAGATGGGCGTGGAGGTGGAACGCGACGGTTACACGAAGTTCACCGTCGCCGCGGGACAGTCGGTGCGCGGCGGCTCCGTCACGGTCGAGCCTGATGCGTCCGGGATGTCCTACTTCCTTGCCGCCGCAGCGGTTCTGGGTGGTCGTATCACGATCCCCGGCATCGGTTCCGGTTCGCACCAGGGCGATGTGGGCCTGGTGGACGCCTTCGTCCGGATGGGCTGCGAGGCCGACGTCACCTCCGACTCGATCACCCTCAAGGGCGGGCCGCTGCGGGGTATCGACATCGACATGGAGGCCATGCCCGACGTCGTGCCGACGCTCGCCGTCGTGGCCGCGTTCGCCGAGGGCACGACCCGCATCACCAACATCGCCAGCCTCCGCGTCAAGGAGTGCGACCGGATCGCCGCGGTGACCACCGAGCTCCGCAAGATGGGCATCGAGGTCGACGAAGAGCCCGACGCGATGACCATCACCGGCGGCACCCCGCACGGGGCCACCATCGACACCTACGACGACCACCGGATCGCGATGTGCTTCGCCATCGCCGGTCTGCGCACCGAGGGCGTCGTCATCAAGGAGCCCGGCTGCGTGGCCAAGTCGTTCCCGACCTTCTGGCAGACGCTCGACAAGCTCGCCGCCGACGGCGAGAGCACCCGATGAGCGAGGGCACGCCAGGAATCCTGCTGGTGCTCGACGGCTGGGGGCACGCTCCGCACGACGACGGCAACGCGATCTCCGCGGCCGCCACCCCGGTCCTGGACCGGCTGCTGTCGACGTGCCCGACCGTCCTGGTCGAGGCGTCGGGAACGGCGGTCGGGCTGCTGCCGGACACGGTCGGCAACTCCGAGATCGGCCACATGGTCATCGGAGCCGGCCGACCGGTGCCCTACGACAGCGTGCTGGTCGACCAGCAGATCCGCACCGGCGGCCTGCGGACGAACCCCTTGCTCAGCAAGGCACTCGGCGACGTGGCCTCGTCCGGGACGGCCCTGCACCTGATCGGCCTCTCCTCGGACGGGGCGATCCACGCGCACGTCGACCACCTCCGGGAACTCCTGGAGACCGCCGTCGAGCTGAACGTCGGCCAGGTCTGGATCCACGCGATCACCGACGGCCGCGACGTGTCCGACGGCACCGCCGGGACCTACCTCGGCCGGATCGAGAAGCACGCGGCGGAGACCGGAGCCGGACGCGTCGCCAGCGTGGTGGGCCGCGGCTACGCGCTGGACAAGAGCGGCGACCTCGACCTCACCCGACAGGCGGGCCTGCTCATCGCCGACGGCGTCGGAGCACCCGTGGCACGTCCTCAGGAGGCCGTGGACGCTTCCGCGCGCGGTGACGAGTGGGTCGAGCCCGGTGTCGTCGTGGACGACGCCGGAGAGCCCCTGGGTGCGGTGCGGGCCGGGGACGCGGTGCTGTTCACCAACTTCCGCAGCGACCGGATCCAGCAGCTCGCCGACTTCCTGGTCGAGCACGTGGCCGACCGCGACGTCGAGGTGCTGAGCCTGGCCCAGTACGACACCAGGGCCGACATCCCGCCGCTGGTGGGACGGGCTGAGACCGGGGGCGGACTGGCCGACGAGCTGGCACGCCACGGCCTGCGGTCCGTGCGGGTGGCGGAGAACGAGAAGTTCGAGCACGTCACCTACTACGTCAACGGCCGTGACGCCACGGCGCGGGCGGGCGAGGAGCACGTGCGGATCGCGGCCGACGAGCGGCCGGACTACCGCGCTCGTCCGGAGATGAACCTGGACAAGGTGGTCGAGGCCGTGGCGGGCGCCGCACAGCGCCCCGAAGTGGACCTCGTCGTGGCGAACCTCGCCAACATCGACGTGGTCGGCCACACCGGCGACTTCGCCGCCACCGTCCTGGCGACCGAGCACACCGACCGCGCGGTGGACCGGATCCTGGCCACCGCCGCGGAAACCGGGCGCTGGGTGCTGCTTGTGGGCGACCACGGCAACGCGGAGCGCATGCTCAAACCCGGCGCTGACGGCGTGCCGCGCCCCTACGGCGGGCACACCACCAACCCGGTTCCCGCGGTCCTGGTGCCGGTCGACGGCCAGACCGTCGGCGACGCGCCCGAGAACCCGTCCCTCGCCGACCTCGCCCCCACCGTCCTGCGCCTGCTGGGGCGCCCGGCGGGCGAGGTCATGACCGGACGGCCGCTGTGGTGACCGGCCCGCTGCACGCGCTCGCCGACTCGCTGCGGTCGTCGTTGACCGGGTCCGCCCCCGACGTGGGACATCCCGTGGTCGCGGCGGCGTTCGGGGCCGGTTCCACGGTGGCGCCCGTCGACGTCGGCAGCGGGCTGTGGGCGGTGCTCCGCACCGCGGCGGTCGGCGGGCACCGGGTGTTGTGCGTGCACAACGTCACGGACGTGGCCCGGAGCTTCGCGCCGCACGTGCTCGACGAGGCGACACCCCTCTTCCTGAGCGGGGAGACCAGCACCACCGAAGCCGTCGACGGCCTCCGCTGCGAACTGCGGCCGCACGGCTTCGTCTGGCTCGGCACGAGAAGTCCTGGGGAGGACAAGAGATGACTTCACGGCCACGGTTGGCCCTGGTGGGCAACTACAACACGTGCCAACCCGCGCATCCGCGGTTGGACGCGCTGATCCCGCACCTCGACGTGGACGTCGACTGGGTGGCCAGCGAGACCGTCACCGAGGACATCGCGGGCTACGACGGGATCTGGGTCGTTCCCGGATCGCCCTACGCCGACAAGCGGGCAGTCCTGCTGGCGATCCGCCTGGCCAGGGAGACCGGCATCCCCTACCTCGGCACGTGCGGCGGCTTCCAACACGCGCTCATGGAGTACGGGCAGGCCGAACTCGGTTTCGACGACGCCGACGACGTCCAGTACGACCCGGACGCGCGCACGCCGTTCATCGTCCCGCTGGCGTGCTCGCTGGCGGGGGAGCAAGCGCCGCTGTTCCTGACCGAGGGCACGCGCCTCGCCGGGGTCTATGACGACGCCGAGAGCACCGTCGAGACCTACCACTGCAAGTACGGCCTCAACCCCGAGTACGTCGACGCCATCGTGCACAGCCCGATGCGGATCAGCGGCTGGGACGCGGAGAAAGCGCCCAGGGCGATCGAACTGCCCGACCACCCGTTCTTCATCGGCACCCTCTTCCAACCCGAGCTGTCCTCCACCCCGGAGTCGGTGCACCCCCTGATCACAGCCTTCCTCGCCGCGGTGTCGCAGCGAGCGCTGGTCACCAGCTAGACGAAGCAGAGGAGATCCGCCATGGAAGTTCTGGTGCTGGTGCTCGTGTTGGCCCTCGCCGCGGCGAACGGCGCCAACGACGTGCCGAAGGGCGTCGCGACCCTGTCCGCGGCCGGTGTCGCCAAGATCCGCACGGCGGTCATCTGGGGCACGATCACGACTGCCATTGGCTGCCTGGTGTCGCTCACCTTCGCGGCGAAGATGACCGCCCTGTTCTCCAAGGGAATCGTCTCGCAGGCCCCGACCGCGCCGTTCGCTGTCGCGGTGCTGGTTGGCACCGGCGGGTGGGTCGCGTTCGCCACTTGGCGCAAGCTGCCGGTGTCCACCACGCACGCGCTGGTCGGCTCGCTGCTCGGCGCGGGCGTGCTGTTCGCCAGCAGTTCGGTGCAGTGGGGTGTGCTGGTCAACAAGGTCGTCGTGCCGCTGCTGCTCAGCGTCGCCGTGGCCTACGCGGTGTCCATCACCCTGACCTACGTCGGCCGCTTCGCGGTCGGCCGGACCACGGCCAGGAAGACCGCCGGGCCACGGGCGGAGTCGGTCAAGTCGGCTGACGGCACGGCGGTTGCCACGGAGGAAGCCGTCGCCCCCACCGCGACCCCGAAGCTGACTGCGGTCAGCGCGCTGCACTGGGCCACCAGCGGGTTCACCAGCTTCGCCCGCGGCATGAACGACGCGCCCAAGATCGTCGCGATCGGCTCGTTCGCGCTCATCGGCGGCATGACCCCGTCCGGTCTGCTGTTCGGGGTCACCGCCGCGATGGCGATCGGCGGGCTCATCGCGGGCTCCCGCGTCGCGAAGACGATGTCCGTGTGCGTGACGGACATGTCGCACGTCGAGGGCTTCACGGCCAACCTGACCACGGCCGCGCTGGTGGGCTTGGGCGCGTTCCAGGG
>NZ_JBHYHC010000014.1:0-113945 GCF_042738955.1 Umezawaea sp. NPDC059074 | reverse complement strand
CCCATACACCCACCATTTTTCGTCTTGTCAAGGCAGCAAAGACGCCTTGACAAGACGAAAAAGGGTGGGGGCGCAAAAACAATCGGGGGCTGCCAGGGTTGGGGGTTGAAAGAACCTGCCGGCACGGAACGATGGGTAGCGGTGCGAGTGGCGGCCGGGGGCCCGAAAAGGCATGCGCCGGTTGGTCACGGGGGCCGGTTGAGGCCGGGGGCCGAAAGAGTCCGCCCCCGGTTGGTCACGGGGGCCGGTTGGGGCCGGGGGCCGGTGAAGTTCTGTTGGTCAGTGGGCCAAGAGGGCTGTGCTGCTAGTCCTTGAGTTTCTTGATTTCGTCTGTGAAGTCTTCTACGCGGTCGCCTGTGCCGTCTTTGGGGCCGCTGGCCTGGGGGGCGTGGACGTTGACTTCTGAGGGGCTGACTGTGGCGTCCGAGTCTGAGAGCAGGGAGCGGATGCCGGAGTTCAGTACTGCCAGTAGTGGTACTGCCAGTAGTGCGCCGGAGATGCCGCCTACCACCAAGCCGGCGGTGATGGCGAGGACTACTGCCAAGGGGTGCAGTTTTACTGCTCGGCCCAGGAGTAGGGGCTGTAGTACGTGGCTTTCCAGTTGCATGACGCCGATCAGTACCGCGAAGACGACCAGGGCTGCTACCGGGCCGTTGGCCACCAGGGCGATCAGTACTGCGACCGCGCCGGTGATGACCGCGCCGATGATCGGGATGAACGCGCCCAGGAAGACCAGGGCTGACAGCGGGACGATCAAGGGGACGCCGACGATCCACAGGCCGATTCCCACGCCTACCGCGTCGACCACTGCTACTGCTGCTGTGGCGCGGACGTAGCTGACCAGGGAGGCGAAGCCTCGGCGGCCTGCCACGTCTGCTCGTGCTCGGACGTCTGTGGGGACTGCTCTCACCACGAAGCGCCAGATGCCGTCGCCGTCGTGGAGGAAGAAGATCAGCGTGAACAGGGCCAGGAGGATGCCGGTCAGGAGTTCGCCCACCGTGGCGGCCGTCGTGAGGGCGCCTGAGGTGATCTCGGACTGGTTTTCCTTGATCGTGTTCAGCGCGTTGTCCAGGTACTGCTGGAGCTGGACGTCGCTGAGGTGCAGTGGGCCGTCCTTGAGCCAGCCCCTGATGGTGTCGAGGCTGGCCGACACCTGGGTCTGGAGTTCTGGGAGGCCCTTGGAGAACTCGGTGATCACGAAGGTGAGGACGCCGCCCACGACGGCGATGCCGCCGATCAGGACCAAGCCCGCCGCCAAGCCCCTGGGGACGCGGAGCTGCACCAGTTGTGCGACCAAGGGGGACAGGAGTGCGGCCAGGAGGAGGGCGATGGCCACCGGGATGACGATCGTGGCGAGGAACGACACCACGTTCGCGACCACGTAGAGGGCGGCCACCACTGCCACGAAGCGCCAACTCAGCGCGGCGCTGATGCGCAGCAGTCTGGGCACTCGGTTGCTGATCTCCGACTCACGTGCGGTCACGCTGGTCACCGTATCCCGCTCGACACTGGTCAGCACCGTGGTCGAGGTGATCAGATCGTGGCGAAACGGGGGTGTGATGGCTGACGACCTGACCGCGGTGGAACGCCGGGTGTGCCTGGCGTACGCGTCCGGGGTGCCGATCGACCTCCGCGAGGGGACCAAGGACCGGGCTGAGCGGACCGTTCGCGGGTCCGTTCTCTCCGGGTTGCTGACCGGTGTTTACCGCGTGCGGAGTCCCGGTGTGCCCGCGTTGCGGTTGAGCGGGGCGAACGTCGTGGGGGTGTTCGCGCTTGAAGGTGCTCGGCTGCGGACCGTGATCGACCTGCGGGAATGCTCGTTCGAGCAGCCGCCGGACGTGCGGATGGCGCACCTGGTGGGGCTGCGGATGCGCGGGTGTCGGGTTCCGGGGCTGTGGGGGCGGAACCTGCGCGTGGCGAGCGACCTGGTGTTGGAGGCGGGGTTCACCAGTGACGGTGTGGTGGACCTGACCGACGCGACGGTCGACGGCACGCTGCGGTTGGCGGGCGCGGTGCTGCGCAGTCGTGGGGATCACGCCCTGCTGGCCGCGCGGATCCGCGTGTCGGGGTCGGTCCAGGCCATCGCGCTGCGGGCCAACGGGGAGGTGCGGCTGCGCGGTGCGAACATCGGCGGCAGCGTGCACCTCGGTGGGGCGCGGCTGATCAACCCGGCGCAGGACGCGCTGGAGGCGTCCGGTGTGGTGATCGCGGGCAACCTCTTCTGCGACAGCGAAGGCGGGCGGTTCACCGCTGAGGGGCGGGTGCTGCTCGACGGGGCCCGTGTCGGTGGGGACGTCATCTTCTCCGGGGCGCGGCTGCGGTCGACGAGCGTGGTGGACCGGCCGGTGCTGGTGATCCCGCGCGGGACGGCCGACGAGTCCGCCGCGCTGGTCGCGGACCGGATCAAGGTCGACGGCAACGTCGAACTGGACGACGGGTTCACCTCCTCCGGCACGGTGCGGCTGCCGAACGCCGACATCGGCGGGTACCTGCGCATGTCCGGTGCGGTGATCGGGCGGCCGGACGCGCTCGAGGAGCTGGAGGACCTGGCCGACCCGGTGGTGCACCGCATCCCGGTCGCGCTGCACGCCGACGGCGTCCAGGTGCGCGGGGACGTCGAGGCGCGCGGCGCGGTCAACGGCGGGTTCACCGGGGACGGGGAGCACGAGTCGGCGTTGCGCGCGTACGGGCAGGTGCGGTTGGTCGACGCGCACGTGCGCGGCAGCATGAGCCTGTCCGGCGTGCAGCTGTTCGGGCCCGGCATCGACGTCCTGTTCGCGGACCGGCTGCGGGTCGGCGGCACCCTGTTCCTGCGCGACCTCCAGGCGAAGGGGTCGATCCGGCTCCAGAACGCGCACATCGGGTCAACGCTCGACTGCTCGGGCGCGAAGCTGACGCACCCCCGCCGCCGCGGCGACGGCACGGTGAAGCCGTCGCTGGACGCGCGCGTCGCCACGATCGGCAAGGACCTCCTGTGCAGCTACGGCTTCCACGCCGTCGGCGGCGTGCGGATCCGGTTGGCCGAGGTCAGCAAGATGGCCACGTTCGCGGGCGCCCGGCTGGGCGGTCCCGGCGGCGACATCGCCCTCAACGCCTACGGCCTCCAGGTGCACCAGCTCGTGCTGCGGCTGTCCGACAAGCAGATCCCGGTCGGTCGGGTGGTGCTCACCAGGGTCAAGGCGACGTCGGTGTCGGACGGGCCGGGGCTGTGGGCGGCGACCGGCGGCGTCGACGTGGAGGACTTCAGCTTCGACTCGATCTCCGCGTCGCCGGAGGTGGACGTGCACACCCGGCTGCGGTGGCTGCGGGAGGTGCAGCCGGACTTCGCGCCGGGGCCGTACGAGCAGCTCGCCGCCGTCTACCGAGACGGCGGGGAGGAGGAGCTGGCGCAGCACGTGCAGCTGGAGAAGCAGCACCGGCGCTACTCCGAGCTGGGCCGGGCGGGCCAGGTGTGGGGTTTCCTCCAGCGGTGGACGGTCGGGTACGGCTACCGACCGTGGTTGGCGATCGCGTGGCTGCTGGTGTTCTGGCTGGCGGGCTCGCTCTGGTTCGGCTGGCACGTGATGCTCAAGCTCAACTCCGACGAGGACCCGGTGTGGAACCCCTGGCTGCTCTCGATGGACCTGCTGATCCCCATCGTGGACCTCGGCCAGGACGGGAAGTGGCGGTTCGTGGGCGCTTCCCAGTGGATTTCCAGCGTGCTGATCGCGGTCGGCTGGATCCTCGCGTCGACGGCGGCGGCCGGTGCCGCACGGGTGCTCAAGAGGATCTGACGTGGAATGAGCACTCAGGGTCACGGCTGATGTCACAGAGTGTTCGTCACACGATGTGACGAACGGGCACCCGGGAGCGTGCGGTTCCGAGGTCCTCCCTGGCAGGCTCACGAAGTCGACTTGACCACTGCGGTCGACGTCCCAGTCGAGGTGGAGGTATCCGGGTTGTCTGCCGTGGACCAGCGAGCGGGAACGGGGGCGTGCCGTCTTCGGCGTGCCCTCGGCCGCGCTCTCCTGGTGCTCGGCGGCGCGGCGGCGAGCACCGCCGCCGCCTGGGTGCTCTCCACGGCCACGGCGGCCGCCGAGGCGCCGGACCCGGACGTGGTGTCGGCGGTCTCCGCCGGAGCGTCGCAGCACACGTTCGACGAGGTGCTGCCCGCTCGCGTGACCACCGCGATCGCCCCGGTCGTCACGCCCGCCACCCAGACCGTGGTCGGGATCGACGAGGCGCTGCGCGCCGAGCAGGAGAAAGCGCGCGCCGCCACCGCCCCGAAGCTCGAAGAGGTGGCGGACCAGCTCCGCGGCGGCCTCGACGAGGTGGGGTCCTGGTTCGAGCAGCCCCGTCTGGTCGGAGTCCTCCAGCCCGACGCCCTGTTCCAGGTCGACAAGACCGCTACCGCAGTGCCCGTGGTGCCTTCCCCGATCGACGACAGCGTCGCACCGGTCTCGGTGGGCACGCCCGTCGTGGAAGCCCCGGCCACGTCCTTCTCGCCGGTCGGCGACCCGTGGACGTGGCAGCCCGTCACCCCGCGCACCGCGCCGGGTGACGACGCGCGTCCCGATTTCCCCGGAGACCCCTCTCCGCTGCCGTTCGTCCCGTTCGCTCCGCCGGTCAACGCGCCGGTGCACTGCTCTTGCGGTGGCGACGGTTCCGGTTCGGCGGGCAACCAGAACTCGGCCTCCCAGGCCGCGTTCGTGAACGCCTACGACTCCGCCGTGGCTCGGGCGCTCAAGCCCACCACCGAGCGGATCTCCGTGCTCCCGGGCAAGCAGCCCGGCAGCACTCCTGACTGATCTGAGCGCGCGGTCCTAGACAGCTCCCACGCTGTCCTGGGGAATCGACCGGCGCGCTCTTTCTTCGCGCTCCTTTGTGGTCGAGATGCCGCGCACCCAGCCTTCCTCGATCCGGGTGGCCCACTTCCGACGCTGCGCGTCCGGCCGCCCGCCACATCCCCGCAAAGGAAAAAGGAGTCTCAATGCAGACCTGGGCAAAGCGCGGAATCCAGTCCGCGCTGGTTACTGGTGGTTTGCTGATGCTCGGTACGGGCATCGCTTCTGCCCAGGAGAACGTCAACCCCGATGCCGCCCCGTCGACCATCGACGGCGGCATCACCGTGCCGATCGACATGGAGAAGAACGCGGTCGGCCTCCCGGTCGCCAGCCAGCGCGAGCTGCCCGAGTTCCACCGCGAGATCAGCAACGACCGCGTCTCCCGCGCGAACCCGCTGGTCCGCGACGCGGGTGACCGCGTCGACACCTCCGCGGCCACCCGCGGCAACGTGGTCCAGCCGAACGTCGTCGTCCCGGTCGACGTCTGCGGCAACGCCGTCGCCGCCGGGAGCGACGCGAGCGTCGACACCACCTGCGGCCAGACCGTCACGCAGCCCGCCGCCGTGCTGACCGACGGGTCGAACGGGTCGCTCGCGGGCAACGTGGCCGCCGTGGGCCTCGCCGTCCCGGCGCAGGTCACCGGCAACTCGATCGCCGTGCTGGGCAACTCGTACGCGCACACCTCGGCCGTCCAGGCCGCGTCGACCGGTGGCGACATCACCACGTCCGGCGATCGCGGGACGCTGTCCGGCAACATCGCCGCCGCGCAGGGCGCCGTGCCCGCGCAGGTGACGAACAACGCGGTCGGTGGCGGCGGCAACGCCTACTCCGACTCGGACGCCGCCACCTCCGCCGAGTCCCTCGGCTCGCTGAAGACCGACGGCGACAACAGCTCCGTCGGCGGCAACGTCGTGGGCGTGCCGCTGGCCCCGATCGCCGCCGTGAACGGCAACGGCGTGGCGGGCGCGGGCAACGCGGACTCGATCGCGAGGAACAGCGCGACCTCGGACGCGGGCACCACGCGCACCGGCCTCAACGGCATCCCCTCGTGGACGCAGACGAGCGGTGACCCGGCGACGCTCGCGGGCAACGTGGTCCAGCCGCAGCTCGCGGGCCCGGTGTCGGTCGACGACAACGCGATCGCGGGCGCGGCCAACTCGAGCGCCACCAGCAGCACGGTGAACGACGCCGAGGCCGGTGGGTTCACCAGCACGACCGGTGAGGGCTCCACGCTCTCGGGCAACCTGGCCGACGCGCCCGTGGCGCTGCCCGTCTCCGGTGGCGGCAACGCCGTCTCGGCGATCGGCAACACCGCCGCGAAGCACAGCAACGACGTCACCGCCAAGGCGGGCGAGGGCACGTACACCAACGGCGACCACTCGGTGCTCGCCGCGAACACCCTCTCCGCGTCGCCCGCCGGAGCGGCTGACGCGTGCGGCGACGCCGTCGCCGGTGCGGGCAACGCCACCGCCTTCTGCGACAACGACGTGACCTCGGACACCGGTGGTTACAACGGCACGACCGGCAACGACAGCGTCGTGTCGGGCAACATCGCCCAGGTGCCCGCCGTGGTCCCGGCCGAGGCCTACGGCGTGGCCGCGGGCGTCGTGGGAGCGCCGACCAGCACGACCGACGAGCACAAGGTCCTCACGTCCGGCGGCACGCCGAACAGCCAGGACGACAACGGCACGGTGTCGAGCAACATCGTCACCGCGCCCACGGCCGTCGGCGCGCAGGCCTTCGGCGACGCCGCGGCGCTCGTCGGCAACCCGAACACCGACACCGCCAGCGACACCGTGCTGGTCGCGGGCGGCCCGTCCAACGCGACCGGCCACCACGGCTCCGCGTCGGGCAACATCGTGCAGGCCCCGACCTCGAACCCCGCGCAGGCGTTCGGCGACACCGTCGTCGCGGTCGGCAACGGCACCTCGAACGTCGACTCCGAGCTGGACTCCACCTCCGGTGGCGACGCCGTCAGCGACGGCGCCGAAGGCGCGATCGCGGGCAACGTCGTCTCCGTCCCCGAGGCCTCGGCCGTCGAGGTCTTCGGCAGCGCGGTCGGCGCGGGCAGCAACGTCGAGAGCGACGCCGCCAACGACTACAGCTCCCTCGCGGGCGGCGACGTCACCACGACCGGCGACCGCGGCTCCCTCTCGGGCAACGCCGTGGCAGCCCAGGTCGCCGCTCCGGTGCAGGCCTTCGCGGACACCGTCACCGCCGCGGCGAACGGCGACTCGAACACGTTCGGCGTCACCAAGGTCGTCGCGGGCGGCGACAGCACCACGTCGGGCAAGGACGCGTCGGTGTCCGGCAACCTGGTCACGGTTCCGGCGAACGCCGCGCCGGAGGTGTTCGGCGAGCCGGTCACGGCCGCGGGCATCTCGAAGACCACCTCGGACAGCACCCTGCTCAGCAAGGCGGGCGGCAAGACGACCACCGCCGGCAACGGCGACGCGGTCACGGCGAACGACGTGCCGGTGCCGGTCGAGGCCGCGGGGCAGGTCTACGACATCCCGGTCGAGGTCCTCGGCCAGGCCACCGCTCTCGTCCACACGACCACCACCCAGACCACCGGCGAGGAAGCCGACGGTGCGCGCTCGAACGAGGCGCCCCGCGGCATCGACCTCCCCGCCAGCGTGGACAGGCTGCTCGGCGCGTCCGACATCCCGAGCCTGACCAACCTGAGCCGCCTTCCCGTCGGCTCGGAGACGGTGAGCACCCTTCCGGTGAACCACATCCCCGACACCGACCAGCTGACCTCCCTGGACCTCCCGTCGACCGCGCCCGCCCTGGAGGAGGAGCGCTCGTTCGGCGGCACCCTCCCGCTGGTCGGCGGCTTCGGCTCCACGCCGGTGATCCGGGGCCTCCTGCCCCTGGCGCCCGCGGGCCGCAGCCTGCCGACGCTGCCCACGGCCCCGATCGCCGTCCCGGCGCTCCCGGTCGTGGTCCCGGTCGCCCCGGTCGCGCAGCCCCGCTCGCTGGACACCCCGACCCGCACGGCCCTGCCCACCGCGTCCCTGAGCGGCGTGAAGCTCAACACCACCGGTGACGCCCTCAAGGCCGCCGGTGCGGGCGACGAGCGCTCCCTCGGCGCTCCGGCCCTGGCGGGCCTGGACACCCAGTCCCTGTTCGGGTCCCTCGAGGACACCATCCAGATGTCCCGCATCTGATCGTGGTGACCGGCTGACACACCTGCTCCACCCTGGGAACGAAGGCTGAGCCCCCGACGCGATCCGGCGTCGGGGGCTCAGCCCTTTTGGCGTGTGAGGGCTAGGAGCGCAGCCGTTCCTCCACGTGCGCGATGACCGAGTGCATCGGCGCGGCCCCGTCGCTGGTCACCCAGCACACCCGCACGCCGGGCCGCACCCGCGTGCCCGCGATCCGCACCGCGCGCCCGGCCAGCTCACGCACGCGCTCGGCCACGGCCTCGCCGTTGCCGCAGCTGTGCTCGGCGATCACGGCGAACTCGTCGCCGCCGTACCGCGCGACCGTGTAGTCCTCGCGCAGCCCCTCCCGGAGCCTGCCGCCGACGACGGTCAGCAGCTCGTCGCCCCGCTGGAACCCGTGCTCGGCGTTCACCGCGGCCAGCCGGTGCACGTCCACCAGCACCAGCGTCACGACGGTGCCGTGCGTGCGGGCCCGCGCCAACGCCTGGTCGAGCCGGTCGTGCAGCAGCGCCCGCCCCGGCAGCCCGGTCAGCGGGTCCACCAGCCCGCGGCTGTGCGGCACGTCCGTGTGCACGGGTTGCAGGAACGCGACCAGCCGCTGCTCCCCGCGCACCAGCAGCGGGTGGCACTCGACCCAGATCTGCACGTGGGGAGCGCCGGTGCGCACGACGACCACCGGCAGCGTCAGCACCGACCCGGTCCGGAACACCTGGTCGGCGATCTCCGCCCGACTGGGCAGCGGCGCCCCGGAGTCGTCCCGCGCGGACCAGCCCTCGGGCCGGTCGCCGGACAGCAGCTCCTCCTGCCGCAGCCCCACCAGGTCGGCGGCGAGCCTGTTGCCCGCCAGCACGGTCCCGGCAGCGTCCATCAGCACCACGCCGACGGGTAACTCGGCGATCAGTTCATCCCACACCGGGCGGGTGGGGACTGTCTGCACGGTACGCATGCGGCTCGTACCTTCCGCTGGCTGCCACGGCCTGTTCGTCAGAGCTTCCCCGCAGGTAGCAGGCATTTCAATAGGTCGAATGACACCCGGTTCGGTGATCTTTCGCCCTGGTTGTAACGAGCGGGCCGCTAGGCCAACCGGGCGAGCATGGACCCGAAGTCCTGCTCGGACACGATCGGCACCTCGTACGCCCGCGCCCGGCGCGCCTTGCTGGACAACGAGAACGGGTCGGCCGCCACGAGGACGCGCGTCGCCTTCGTGACGTACCCCTGGATCACCCGCAGCCCGGCCGCCGCGGCGCGGTCGATCCACACGTCCCTCGGGTCGGCCATCTGCCCGGTGAACACGACCGTGTCGCCGCGGACGAGCGGGACCAGTTCGGCGCGGGAGGTCCGCTGGGCGACCACCTCGCCGCGGCGGACCAGGTGCGCCGACGAGGACGCGAAGACCGGCCACGGCGCGTGCTCGGCGTCGTCGAGCAGGTCCCGCCACGGCTCCGGCCGCCCGGCTTTCGCCAGGTAGTTCGCGAAGAGGCCCGCGGCGGCGTGCGCGTCGTAGAGCGCCGAGTGGGCGGACACCAGCCGGACACCGGCGGCGTCGCAGCACGCCCGCAACGACCGACCGGCCCTGTCCGGGAGGTACTGGGTGGCCAGCTTCATCGTGCACAGGCCCGCCGTCGGCCACTCCACGCCGAGCCTGCCGAACTCCGCGGCCAGGAAGCGCGCGTCGAAGCTCAGGTTGTGGGCGACCAGCACCCGGTTGCTCAACTGCGCCGCGAGCGACCCGGCGACCTCGGCGAACGTCGGCGCGTGCCACACCTCGGCGGCGCTGATCCGGTGGATGTGCTGCGGCCCCAGGTCACGGGCCGGGTTGACCAGCGTGCACCACTCGCCCGTGACGAGGCCGTCCTCGTCGAGCAGCACCACCGCGACCTCGACGACCCGATCCCGACCACCCGCCGCGAACCCCGTCGTCTCGGTGTCGACGACCGCGTAACCAGCACCCACCAGCGAACACCCCGATGCCGACGAACGATCTTCGGAATCTACTCGGACGATCATCGAAGCCGGTGCGCGCCTCGCGGGGTTTCCTGAGATTTTCCGGTGAAAGCGCAATCACAGCAACGAAAGTGAGCTATGGGGCGTCTCCTGGGTAGAGCGGGTGCATCCCGCTCACCACTGGGGGAGTCCCGTTGTCCACAACGTTGATCGCGGCGCCGAGGGTCGAGCACCGGGAACCGGAGGCGCCCGCGCCACCGGTCCGGGCCCGCTGGCGGCCGACCACGCCCGTGCAGGCGGTGATCAGCGCCGCGCTGCTCGGCCTGATGCTGCACATGCGCTACGGCTACACGGCGGGGACGGGCGACCACCTGGTCCTGTCGGCGTTGGGGCTGCACTGGGCGGACCCGACCAAGTTCGCGGGCGACTGGGTCATCGCGAACGCCCCGCAGCCGCACTGGCTGTTCGACGTCGTGACGTGGGCCGGGGCGAGCACCGGGACGCTCGACGCGGTCTACTTCGGCTACTGGTGCCTCGGCCTGCTGGCGTTCGGCTTCGCGACGGCGATCCTGGCGCGCGCGTGGGCGCCGCGGGCCACGTGGTCGGCGACGATCGTCGTCACCGTCATCGGCGCGCTCACCCCGTGGTGGCTGCTCGGCACCGGCTCGCCGATGCTCGCCATCGCCCTGCCCGGCGTGCTCTCCGGGTTCCTCATCTACCTCGCCGTCGCCGCGCTCGTCACCGGTCGGCACGGCCTGGCCGCGTTCGCCGCCGTCGCGACCGCGCTCGTCCACGTGCAGCAGGGCGCCGTGGTCGGCGTGCTGCTGCTGGCGGCCGTCGTCGCGCTGGGCGTGCGCGACCGCCGCGTCCACTGGCTGCTCGTCGGGACCGCCGTGGTCGTCGGCGGCATCGTCGCGGGCAACCTGGTCGCCCGGCCGGTCGCGGGCGACACCGCGGACTTCGCCAAGGTCTGCACCGAGCTGATCCCGTACCACTGCGAGGCGACCAGCTGGATCCCGCAGCTGATGTGGGGCGGCTTCGCGCTGGTCGGACTGGCGCTGCTGAGCGTGTTCCACTTCGTCCGCGGCACCCGCGGGCTGTGGGCCGCCCTGGTCCTGCTGCCCGCCATCGGCCTCACGGCGGGCGTGCTGGTCGACCGCTTCGACGTGCCGACCCTCGGCGTCCTCGCGCAGGGCCTGAACATCTACCGGCTCGACGTGGTCCTGATGCCGCTCGCGGTGTGGGGCGTCCTCACCCCGGTCTTCGCCCTCACCGCCGCGTGGAAGCGGCTGCTGCTGCTCCCGCTGGTGGGCGCGCTCGCCTACTTCGCCATGGGCGTCAAGGAGACCGAGCCCGCTTACCCGTTCGCGAGCACCAACGGCGGCCCGTGGATCCTGGTCGCCGCCGGCGCCATGCTGATCGGCTGCTTCCTGCTGGTCCCCCGCTTCCTGGTGGTCGCGGGCATCCTCACCGGTCTGATCGGCTCGGTCGTCGTCGCGGGCGTCCTGACCTGGCGTCCCCTCGACACCCGGTTCATCCCCGACACCGCGCTGCGCGACTGGGGCCAGGCCGTCGAACGGGTCGTGCCGCCCGGCAACCAGCTCCTGGTGCCCCCGCTGGCCCTGTACGTCCGCCTCGCCTCGGGCCGCGGCGTGGTCGTGGACTGCAAGAACGGCGCGTACGGCGGCCCGGCGACCCTCGACTACGAGGCCAGGCTCACGGCGTTGGGCGGCGTCGACCAGTGCGGCAGCCAGGACCCCGGCAAGTACAACTCGCTCAACGCCCTCCAGCTCACGGCCATCGCGCGGGAGTACGGGGCGAACTACCTGGTGCTGGAGCAGTCGCAGGCGTGGCAGGAGTCGGCGTACGTCGCCGAGGGGTGGACCGTGGTGCTGCGGCCGTTCAACTCGGTGAAGAACATCGTGATCAAGGCGCCCTGGGCCTAGTCCCCGACGAGCGCGGCCACCACCGGGCACTGCTCGGCGACGGCCCCGGAGACGGCGAGGTCCACCAGCGCCGCCCGCATCCGGCCCAGGTCCCGGATGCGGGTGTCGATCTCGCCGAGCTTGCCCGCCACCAGCCCGCTCACGTCGTCCCCGGTCAGCGCTCCGGCCCGCGGCAGGTCGAGGAACTGCGCCACCTCGACCAGGGTGAACCCCAGCTGCTGGGCGCGGCGGATGAACTTGATCCGCCGCACCGACTCCTCGTCGTACTCGCGGTAGCCGCCCCCGGTCCGCCCCAGCGGCTCGACCAGCCCGCGCCGCTCGTAGAACCGCAGGGTGCTGATCCCGACCCCGGCGGCCCGAGCCACCTCACCGATGCGCACGACCGCGATACTGCCCGACCACGGCCCACCCCTGCACCAGCGCCCAGGCCAGCTCCAGCACCAGGAACGCGACCAGCACCCGCGACTCCCCCTCGACCAGCGCCCAGGTGAACCACGCGCTGAACACCAGCCGCCCCACCGTGTCCATGCCGATCAGCACCGGCTCCGGCCGCACCCACCGGGCGATGGACCACATGACCACCACGACCCCGAACAAGCTCGTCATCAGCAGCGCGGTGCCGTCCACCACCGGCGGCGGAGCCCCGCCCACCCCCAGCCCCTCGTGCACGGCTCGCATCGCGTCGAACACGAGCCCCGCCGTCCACGGCGTCGCGAACAACGCCGTGACGACGAGGTCGTACCCCGCACCCGCCCGGCCCCACCGGACCACACCTGAACCCATGCCGACAGCCTCGACCCTGCACCTTGGTGCAGGGTCAAGTCGTCACGAGTCCTGTTCCTCCAACCACCGCAGGATCACCTGGTTGGTCTCCTCGGGCTTCTCCTGCTGGATCCAGTGGCCGCAGTCCAGCGTGACCACGTCCACGTTCGGCACGAAGTCCGCCAGGGTCGGGGACTGCGCGATCGAGTCCCGGCCGCCGTAGACCATGAGCGTGGGCTGGTGGACGATCGGGTCCGCGTCCGCCAGTTGGTGCCAGTTGCGGTCGAGGTTCCGGTACCAGTTGACGCCACCGGTGAACCCCGAGGATTCGAAAGCGGAAACGTAGACCGCCAATTCCTCCTCGCTCATCACGGGCTCACCGAGAGGTTCTTCCGCACGGGCCAGGTCGATGAACGCCATTCCCGGTCGCGGCTCCGCCGGGGGCTGGTTCTTCCGGTAGACGTTGCGCAGGAACCGGGCCGCGTTCTCGTCGAACACGGCGTCCGCGACACCCGGCTGCCGGTTGAAGTGGACGAAGTAGAAGTCGCCGCCCAGCACGGCCTCCATGAACTCGATCCACGGGATCTCGCCGCGTTCCTGGTAGGGCAGGCTGAGGTTCACCACCCTGGTCACCCGGTGCGGGTGCAGCAGGGTCAGGCCCCAGACGACTGCCGCGCCCCAGTCGTGGCCGATGAAGGTGGCCTCCTCGTAGCCGTAGTGGTCGAGCAGCGCGACGAGGTCACCCGACAGGTGCTCGATGTCGTAGGCCGTGACCTCGGACGGACGGGACGAGTTCCCGTAGCCCCGCTGGTTGGGGACGATGACGTGGTAGCCCGCCTCGACCAGGACGGGAATCTGGTGGCGCCAGGAAAAGGCGTGCTCTGGCCAGCCGTGGCAGAGCACGACGGGCTTTCCGGCGTTGTGCCCGCCCGCTTCGAAGACTTCGAGCTCCACCCCGTTGACCGCGACAAGGGTGGGCTCGGGGAAATCGGCTGGAGTGGAAATGGGACTTCCTCTTTCACTCGGTCGGTTCAGGTGACGACATCCTGCCGACCGAAACCGGTCACCTCGTGACCGGTTTTCGTGGAATTCTGGCCGTCGTGCGAACCGACCGGCTGGTGGCCATCCTGCTGATGCTGCAACGGCGCGAGCAGGTGACGGCGGCGGAGGTAGCCCGAGAACTGGAGATCGGCGAGCGCACCGCCCGCCGCGACCTCGACGCACTGGCCATGGCGGGGGTGCCCGTGTACTCGGTGCAGGGCCGGGGCGGCGGTTGGCGGCTCGTGGGCGGCGCCCGCACCGACCTGTCCGGGTTGACCGCGAGCGAGGCCCGCGCCCTGTTCCTGGTCGCGGGCCCGGCCTCGGCCGCGACGCCGACCGTGAAAGCGGCACTGCGCAAGCTCGTCCACGCCCTGCCGGAGCCCTTCCGGGAGCAGGCCGAGGCCGCGGCGTCGTCGGTGGTCGTGGACCCGCGGCGGTGGGGGTCGAGCCGGGCCGAGCACCGGCCGCCGCGCTTCCTCGACGACCTCCAGGACGCGGTGATCCGCGGCGTCCAGGTGCGGCTCGGCTACGTCGACGGCAAGGGCGTCGACACCGAGAGGACCGTCCACCCGCTGGGCGTCGTGGCCAAAGGCCCGTCGTGGTACCTCGTCTGCGCCACCGACGCGGGCAGGCGGACCTTCCGGGTCGACCGCGTGTCGTCCGTCGACCCGACCGGCGACCCCGTGGACCGACCGGAGGACTTCGACCTCGCCGAGAGCTGGCGCGAGATCGCCGACGAGGTCGACCGCCGGCGCACACCCCTGGAGGTCCAGGCGGTGTGCACGCTCGAGGGCGTGGGCGTGCTCCGGATCGGCTTCGGCGGTCGGCTCGAAGTGGGCGGCCCCACGCCCGACGGCCGCGTCGAGGTCGTGCTCCGCGGCCGCGACGAGCACATGCTCGCCGGTGAACTCGCCGGGCTGGTCGAGTGGGTCGAGGTGACCGGCCCGCCGGGCGTGCGCGACCACCTGGCCGCGATCGGCCGCACGCTCGCCGAGCGGTACTCCTAGCTGTGCGCCAGGTCCGTGAAGCGGCTGTAGTGGAGCTGGTGGGCGACGACGATGGTGGCGGTCGGGCCGGCGCGGTGCTTGGCGATGATGAGGTCGGCCTCGCCCGCGCGCGGGTCGTCGCGTTCCCAGGCGTCCGGGCGGTTGATCATGATGACCATGTCCGCGTCCTGCTCCAGCGAGCCGGACTCGCGGAGGTCGGACAGCATCGGCTTCTTGTCGGTGCGCTGTTCCGGACCGCGGTTCAGCTGGCTGATCGCGATCACCGGCACCTCCAGCTCCTTGGCGATGAGCTTGAGGTTTCGGGAGAACTCCGAGACCTCCTGCTGGCGTGACTCGGTGCGCTTGCCCGAGGACATCAGCTGGAGGTAGTCGACGACGACGAGCTTCAGGTCGTGGCGCTGCTTGAGCCGCCTGGCCTTGGCGCGGATCTCCATCATCGTCAGGTTCGGCGAGTCGTCGACGAAGATCGGGGCCTCGCTGATCTCGCTCATCCGGCGGGCCAGCCTGGTCCAGTCGTCGTCGCTCATCTTGCCGCCTCGCATGTCGCCGAGGCGGATCTTGGCCTCGGCGGAGAGCATGCGCATGACGATCTCGGTCCGGCTCATTTCGAGCGAGAAGATGGCGCTGGTGAGGCCGTGCTTGATGGAGCACGACCGGGCGAAGTCGAGGCCCAGGGTGGAGTTGTGGGTCGGGATCATCGTCGGGCCGGCGAGGTACATGTGGTCGTGGTTGTCGACCTCCACGCACCGCACCGGGACGCTCTCGACCGGCCGCACGGCGACGACGTCGACGCGGTCGCCGCCCACCGTCCGCAGCAGCTCGGCGATGTCGCGGGCCAGGCGCACGAAGCGGGTGCCGAGCGAGTCGCCCACCAGCAGCGCGTCCAGCAGCTCCCGGCGCTGGGCGTGGCTCGCCCGCAGGTACTCGACGGGGATGTGGGGCTCGTCCGCCAGACCGAGCTCCTTGGCGGTGTGCACCTCGTCGTCGGTCAGCTCCGACTCCACGAACGCCAGCTCGCCGACGCCCACGAGGAACGCGCCGAGCGCGCGGGGCTCCAACGGCAGGTCGGCGTGGGGCAGGGTCCAGCCGGAGGCGAGCCGCACGGAGTGCCGCGCGCTGCTGCGGTGGAGCTGCTCGGTGGTGCGGATCGCCCAGAACCCGCCGGTGGCGCTGCACGACTCGGTCAGCCACTGGTGCTGCGCGTCGGCCGTGATCACCGTGCCGTCGCTGAACTCGACGTCGAAGCACGGCCGGTCGACCATCACCTCGGTCGCCGCGACGACCCTGGTCGGCCTGCCGTCGGCGCCCATCAGCCGGTCGCCGACCTCGACGGACCCCATGGTCGTCCAGCCGGTCGGCGTGGGCAGCGGGGTGTCGAGCGCCAGCGCCTTGCCGACACCGGGGCGCGCCGCGACGATGATCATCTGGCCGGGGTGCAGGCCGTTGGTCAGCTCGTCGAGGTCCGCGAACCCGGTCGGGATGCCGCGCGAGTTGCCGCCGCGCGAGGCGATGGCGTCGATCTCGTCCATGGTCGGCTGGAGCAGGTCCTCCAGCGCCACGTAGTCCTCGGTCGTGCGCCGGTCGGTCACCTCGTAGATGGCGGCCTGGGCCCGGTCGACGACCTCGTCCACGTCCGCGCCCTCGGCGCCGTTGTAGCCGAGCTGCACGATGCGCGTCCCGGCCTCCACGAGCCTGCGCAGGACGGCCTTCTCGGCCACGATCTCCGCGTAGTACCCGGCGTTGGCCGCCGTCGGCACGGTCGCGATCAGCGTGTGCAGGTACGGGGCCCCGCCGACGCGCAGCAGCTCGCCCCGGCGCTCCAGCTCCGCGGACACGGTGATCGGGTCGGCGGGCTCGCCGCGGCCGTACAGGTCGAGGATGCAGTCGTACACGGCCTGGTGCGCGGGCCGGTAGAAGTCCGTCGGCGCGAGCGCCTCGATGACGTCGGCGATGGCGTCCTTGCTCAGCAGCATGCCGCCCAGGACCGACTGCTCCGCGGCCAGGTCCTGAGGGGGCTGCCGTTCGAAGCTGGGTTCGGCCATCCCTCGGTCGTCCACCAGCGCCACCGCGCCCTCACCTCCACGCATCGAGCTGTCCAAGGTCCGTTGTACCCCGAGGCACCGACAGTTCTTCGCAGCACTGTCCGCAACTCACAGCGAGGACCGGGGTTGTGCCTCGGACGCTAGAGCCACCCGACTGGAGCAAGCAAACCTGCCTGTGGACAAGTCGGTGGACAGGTTGTGGATGATCCGCGCTATCTGGCCACACCGAGCCGACAAGGTGGGGACAACCTGTGTACAACTTGGGGCGTGACAGAAATAGCCCCAGCTCAGGGCCTGTGTACAACTTGTGGAAAAAGTTGTTGGTCATGGGCGCGGCGTGTCGCGTGTAACTGCCCTTTCGGCGTGTCGCGCGCCACGTGTCACAGCGGCTGTCCACAGGCGTCGGTCACCCGAGCACTACGACGAACGAGCGACAGCGCCGCCCGCCCGGCGAACCGGGCGAACGGCGCTGTCAGCGGTCGAACAGCGGTGCTCAGCTGGCGGAGGACACGTCCACCGAGAGCGAGACCGTGACCTCCGGGTGCAGCCGGACGGTCACCGCGTGGTGCCCGGTCGTCTTGATGTGACCGGCCAGCTCGATGGCGCGCTTGTCCAGCGTCGGGCCACCGGCGGAACGCACGGCGGACACGACGTCGGACGTGGTGACCGAGCCGAACAGCTTGCCCGAGCCCTTGGCGGACTTGGCCTTCAGCGCCACGGCGCCGAGACCCTCGAGCGCGGCCTTGATCTCCTTGGCGTGGTCCAGGTCGCGCACGCGGCGCGTCTCCTGGGCACGGCGGATGACCTCGACCTGCTTGGCCGCACCCTTGGTGGCCACGATGGCCAGACCGCGGGGCAGCAGGTAGTTGCGTCCGTAACCGTCCTTGACCTCGACGATGTCGCCGGGGCCGCCAAGGCCGCTCACGTCCGCAGTGAGGATGAGCTTCATGATCTGGGCTCCGTCTCTCTCTGAGTTAGCGGGCGGTCGAGGTGTAGGGCAGCAGTGCCATCTCGCGCGAGTTCTTCACGGCGATGGCGACGTCGCGCTGGTGCTGCGAGCAGTTGCCCGTCACGCGGCGCGCGCGGATCTTGCCGCGGTCGGAGATGAACTTCCGCAGCATGGTGGTGTCTTTGTAGTCGATCTGAGTGGCGCTCTTGTCCTTGCAGAAGGCGCAGACCTTCTTCTTGGGCTTGCGCACAGGCGGCTTGGCCATGTGTTAGCTCCTGGGTTAACGCGGTGTGGGTTGTCTGGGTGACCGGTGCGCGGTCTAGAAGGGGGGCTCGTCGGCGAAGCCGCCGCCGCTGTTGCTCGCCGCCGGGGCGGAGCCCCAGGGGTCGTCAGCGGGAGCGCCACCGCCGCCACGGGGTGCCGAGGAGCCGCCGCCGAAGCCGCCGCCCTCACCCCCGCCACGGCTGACCTTGTTGACCTTCGCGGTCGCGTAGCGCAGCGAGGGGCCGATCTCGTCGACCTCCAGCTCCATGACGGTGCGCTTCTCGCCTTCCTTCGTCTCGAAGGAACGCTGGCGCAGCCGCCCGGACACGAGCACACGCGAACCACGGGTGAGCGACTCGGCCACGTTCTCCGCGACCTGGCGCCACACGTTGCACCGCAGGAACAGCGCGTCCCCGTCCTTCCACTCGCCCGACGCCTTGTCGAACGTGCGGGGAGTGGACGCCACGGTGAAGCTCGCCACCGCGGCGCCGGACTGGGTGAAGCGCAGTTCGGGATCGGCGGTCAGGTTTCCGACCACCGTGATCGTCGTCTCGCCAGCCATGTCGGGAGCCCCTGCCTCAGACCTTGGCCTTGGCGGCGTTCTTGGCCGCCTTCGCCGAAGCCTTCGTGGACTTCGGGGGGTGGCGCCGCATGACCTTGGTCCGCAGCACCGTCTCCTGCAGGCCCAGCTGGCGGTCCAGTTCCTTCACCGCGTCGGGAGTCGAGGTGAGGTCGAGGACGGCGTAGATGCCCTCGCTGCTCTTGTTGATCTCGAAGCTCAACCGGCGCTTGCCCCAGACCTCCACCTTCTCCACGTTCCCGCCAGTGGTGCGGATGACGTTGAGAAAGTTGTCCAGCGACGGTGCGACAGTGCGCTCGTCGAGACTGGGGTCAAGGATGACCATCACTTCATAATGACGCATGAGGACCACTCACCTCCTGTGGACTCGCGGCCACGGACTATCCGTGGCAGGAGGGTCGTCGCGTCAGCAACCCGTCCAGGGTAACAGCGAGTAGCAGGGGTCGATTACCAGGGTCAAGCCGCTGAACGGCGGAGCACCCACGTGCGCACGAGCGCGCCGGTCACGCAGGACAGCGCGAGCACCGCGAGCAGCACCGGAGCGGCCACGCCGCCCATCTTCCCGGTGCCGGGCAGCGCCTGGGCCCGACCGGCGGTCTGCACGTTCGCCGAATCCGTCGTCGGCAGCCCGTAGCCGGGCGTGTAGCCGGGCACCTGGCCGCCGTAGCGGACGCCGGGCGACGGCGAGAACAGGCCGGGCGTCGCGAACGGCAGCGAGCCGTAGCCGAACAGCGGCACGCGGCCGAAGTTCGCGCCGAGCCCCTGCGGGCCGTAGAGCTGGAGGTCGCCCGCGCCGACGCCGCCGACCGGGCTGAAGATGCTGCCGGGACCGGGCTGGCCGGGCGTGGAGCCCGTCCCGGTGCCGGGGGTGCCGCCGGTGCCCGGCTGGCCGGTGGACGGCTGCCCGCCGGGCGGGGGCGTCTGCGGCTGCCCCGCGCCGGGGACGATCTGCTCCACGAGCCCCTGCGAGGCGTCCGCGATGGCGCTGGTGCCGTCCTGCACGGGCGCCACGACGGCGTTGACGCCCTTGACCGTGACGCCGCAGGTCGCGGACAGGGTCTGCTGGACCGACGCGCTCAGCGTGCCGATGACCGGGCCGAGCAGCGGGATCTTGGAGAGCTCGCCGACGACCTTGTTCGCGATGTCGCCGCCGGTGATGAAGCCGGAGCCGGTGGGGATCGCGCCGATCGGGATCGGCGGCAGCGACGTGAACGCCTGGCGCAGCGGGTCCGCCAGCGGCGGGCCGAGCAGCGGGACCGCGCGGACCAGGTTGACCACGGGGTCGACCACGGCGCCGGGGCTCAGCGACACCGGGGTGCCGGGAGCGCCCTCGATCGTGGTCCGGCAGCTGCCCACGACCACCGGTTCGGCGGCGACGGCAGTGCCCTGACCTGCGGCGGCGCTGAGCACGCCGACCACGAGGGCCACGGCGGCCGCACCGAGCAACCGGGTGAGTCGGGTCCGCATGTCCTGCCTCCCCATCGTTTCCTACTTCCAAGTAACGAGCGTAGGTCCTGGTGGTGACGCAGTCCACGTGGTGTTTGACATTCGTCCCCCGACCGTCATATCGACGGTGGGGCGGCGGGGCATTACCGCCGCCGACTACCCTGCATGGTCATGCGCATCGGGGCTCATGTCCGCGACGACGACCCGCTCGGCGCCGCGGCGGACCGTGGCGCGGAAGTCGTCCAGTTCTTCTTGGCCGACCCGCAGGGCTGGAAAGCCCCCAAACCGCACCCGCAGACCGCCGAGCTGCTCGCCTCGGACATCACCGTCTTCATCCATTCGCCGTACGTGCTCAACGTGGCGTCCCTCAACAACCGCATCCGGATCCCCTCCCGCAAGGGGGTCACCCAGCACGCCGAGGCCGCCAAGGCCGTCGGCGCCAAGGGGCTGATCGTCCACGGCGGCCACGTCACCAAGGGCGAGGACCCCGCGGAGGGGTTCGCGAACTGGCGCAAGCTGTTCGAGCGCCAGGCCGAGTCCGGCGGCTTCGCCGTGCCGATCCTGATCGAGAACACCGCGGGCGGCGACAACGCCATGGCGCGCCGGTTCGACGCGCTCAAGCGGCTGTGGGACGAGGTCGGCGACTTCGGCGCCGGCTTCTGCCTGGACACCTGCCACGCGTTCGCCGCCGGGGAGGACCTGGTCGACATCGTCGAGCGGGTCAAGGCCATCACCGGCCGCATCGACCTGGTGCACCTCAACAGCTCGCGCGACGAGTTCGCCTCGTCCCGCGACCGGCACGCGAACATCGCGACCGGGACCATCCCGCCCGAACAGCTGGTCGCCGTGCTGGCGGCCGCCGACGCCCCCGCCGTGGTGGAGACACCCGACGAGGGCCAAGCCGCCGACATCGCGTTCCTGCGCGAGCACCTCGGCCGGTGAGCATGGCTCAGGAAGTGGTGGCCGCTGTGCCCGAGCACGTCGACGGGCCTCGGTCCAACCACTTCACGCGTGCCGCCATGGCGGTGCTCGTGCTGCTCTGCGGCCTCACCCTGCTCATCGGCTTCGTCAACAAGGACCGGTGCACGGGGCCGTCGTTCGACCAGTGGGGCCGCAGCCAGCCGGACTACGAGAAGCGGAACAAGCAGGACGTCTGCTACTCGGACATCCAGCACCTGTGGATCGGCCGCGACGTCGACCGGCACGTGTTCCCGTACGTCCACGGCGCCATCAACGCCAAGGGCACGCTCATCGGCGGCAGCGTCGAGTACCCGGTGCTGACCGGCCTGCTCATCTGGGCGGGCGCGATCTTCACCGACACCGACGCCGGGTTCCTGCTGTTCTCCGCGCTGCTCATGGCCCCGTTCGGGCTGGCGACGGCGTGGCTGCTCGGCAAGCTGTCCCGCTGGCGCGCGCTGCTGTGGGCGATCGGGCCGCCGCTGGTGCTCTACGCGTTCCACAACTGGGACCTGCCGGTCGTGCTGTGCGCGGTCGCGGCGGTCTACGTGGTGCACCGAGGGTGGGGCAAGCGCGGGGCCGACCGGCCGCTGCTCGACCGGGCCGTCGCCGCGTCCGTGCTGCTGGGGATCGGGTTCGCGTTCAAGATCTACCCGGCGCTGTTCGTGCTGCCGCTGATGCTGTACGTCCTCACCGGCGGCTGGCGCGGTCAGGAGCTGCCCGCGGGCAAGCGGTACGACTGGTCGGGCATGGTGAAGGTCGCGTTGGCGTCGATCGTCACCGTGGTGCTGGTCAACCTGCCGTTCGCGCTGTTCGGCTACCAGGGCTGGCTGGCGTCGTTCGAGTTCCAGGGCCAGCGCCGGGTCGACATCACGACGAACTCCATCTGGTACTGGGGCATGCGGCCGTTCATGTCGGACGACACGATGCAGTCGCTGGTCAGCGTCCTGTCGCCGGTGTGCATGGCCCTGTCGTTCATCATCGCGGCCTGGGTCGGCTGGCGCCGGTACCAGCGCGAGGGCGTGTACCCGTGGATCCCGGTGTCCGCCGCGATGCTGTGCGGGTTCCTGCTGCTGCACAAGGTGCACTCGCCGCAGTACACGCTCTGGCTGGTGCCGATGTTCGTGCTGATGCGCATCCCGCTGGGGTGGGCGTTCGCGTACTTCGCCGCGGACCTGGCGATGGGCATCGGTATCTTCCGCTGGTACTACGCCATCGAGTTCGGCCAGCCCGCGGGCATCTACGACGGGTTCTCCGCGCAGGCCGTGGTGATCGGCGTGTGGGGCCGGGCGGCGCTGCTGGTGGCGCTGTTCTACGTGTTCCTGCGGTCCCGCGACACCGTGACCTCGAACGACGAGGGCAGCCCGGTGCTCGACCACCTTCCCGCGTACAAGGTCTGACGTCCACCGGGGAGGGCCCGAGGGCCCTCCCCGGACGGATCTAGCTCTGCATCTGGTGCGCGGGCTCGCGGCGCTTGGGCAGTCTCAGCACCCGCTTGTCCGGCGCGCCGTCCAGGAAACCGCCCGCCGGGTCGTCCTCGCCGGAGCGGCGGACCAGGTCCAGCGACGGCCGGTAGACCTCCCGCACGACCAGGACGCACAGCAGGACCACGGCCGCGTCGCGCAGCAGCACGGCCCCGAGGAACCAGTCGATCGGCAGGCCCTTGTTGTCCGTGCCGAGGTAGAAGAACATCCGCGGCACCCACACCAGCGCGTCGAGCGCCATCCACGCGATCAGCAGCTTCCAGCGCGGGATCGCCAGCACCGCCAGCGGCACCAGCCAGAGCGAGTACTGCGGGCTCCACACCTTGTTGGTCAGCAGGAACGCCGCCACCACGAGGAACGCCAGCTGCGCCAGCCGCGGTCTCGTCGGCGCGGACAGCGCGATGAACCCGACTCCTGCGCAGCACAGGACGAACAGGACCGCGCTCACGGTGTTGAGCCCCTCCGGCACCTGCCCCTGCGTCAGGCCGGGGTCGAAGCCCTGCCAGCCGGTCCACTGCGCCACCACGTTGTACAGCGAGTCCGGGTCGGCGCCGCGCTCGGTGTTGAGCCGGAAGAACTCCTGCCAGCCCGGCCGGTAGAGCAGCGCGATCGGCAGGTTCACCGCCGCCCACGTGGCCAGCGTCGCCGCTACGGTCGTCATGCCCTCGCGGATCCGGTCGGACCGCCAGCACAGCAGCAGCAACGGCCCGAGCAGGAACAGCGGGTACAGCTTCGCCGCGCCGCCCAGCCCGAGCAGCACGCCGGCCAGCACCGGTTTCTTCCGCGCCCACGCCAGCATGCCGGTCGTGGCGAACGCGGTCGCGATCGTGTCGAAGTTCGTGAACGCGTGCACGATGACCAGCGGCGACAACGCCACGATCGCCGCGTCCCACACCCTGCGCCGCGCCAGCCGGGCGACCGCCCACGCCGTCGCCAACCACGCCAGCGCCAGCCAGAACGCGGTGATGTCGAAGTAGACGATCACCGTCATCGGCGCGGGCAACCACCCGGACTGCGCCAGGGTGATCCACCCCTGCGCCATCCGCGCGTTGATCCACTGGAACACGCCCGTCACCACCGGGTACTCCATGTACCGGATGTGCGCGGTCGGCTTGCCCTCGTCGTCGATCCACGAGGTCTTGTAGGGGAACGTGCCGGGCTGGTCCATCCGCTCGGCCGTGTACAGCGGCACGATGTCGGAGTAGCAGAGCGCCACGAACTGACGACTCCCCCGCCAGTCGAGCTGCACCTGCCCCTTCTCGTCCACGTACTGCTGGACGCAAGGGGACTTCTGCAACCACGCGAGCGACAACGTCACGACGGCCAGCAGCAGCACGACCCGCAACGGCGTCCAGAACCAGTGCCGCCCGATCGCCGCGTGCCTGCCGACCGGCCCGCCGAACGGCCGACTCGCCTGTTTCGCCAGCGGCTCGGTCCACGTCGGCAGGACCCGCTCGTCCGGGCCGAGCGAGTCCGTGTCGTCTGCGTTGGCACTCTGGACATCCGATGGGCTGGACACCCGCCGGATGCTACGGGTTGCCTGATCACGTCGGGGTCAACTCCCGCGCACTCGTGCGGCGCGGGTGGTGCGTCCCACGAGCACGCACCACCCGCACGTGTGATCTCTAGTCGGCGAGCGTGACCGTCCGCGTCACGCTGCCGTAGCCGGGCACTGCGGTCGGTAGCGTCACCGGGCAATCGGCGTCGCTCAGCGCCACGGTCGCCCGGTCGCCCAGTCGGGCGGTGAACCGCACGCACATCCGCACCGACGCCTGCTCGGCATCCCAACCGCCGCCCGCGTCCCTCCGCCCGTAGTAGACCCCGTCGACCTCGAAGCCGCCGGGGACCACCCGGCTGCCGAAGGCCTTGTCGGGCCCGAACCGGGCGACGGTGTCCTCTTTCGCGACCTCGCTGTCCGCGGGCGGAACCCGGCGAAGCTTCAGTTCCAGCTCGTGCCGATCACGCTCGGCCTGGGTCCGGGCTTCGGCGGTCGCGCCCTCCAAGGCGATCTCCTTGGGCGACGTGCACATCGTCGTGAGGCCGACCGCCGCCAGCACGCCCGCCACCGAAAGCGCTCCCCGAGTTCTCACGGTCCCACTCCTACCAGGCGCTCGGCGGGCGCGTCCCCGGAACGACGAAGGCCCGACGCGGGTGCGTCGGGCCTTCGTCACGCGGTCTGGCTACGAGCTATGGACCGTTCGGATTTCGCGGTTTTCCGCCGCCCGGTCCGGCGTTCGTCGAGGCGCTGGGGTCACCGGGGTTGCAGGTGGTCAGCGGGAAGCAGTTGGTCGGCGGCTTGCCGGTCGTCGTGGTGGACGAGCCGGTGGTGGTCGACGGCTTGCCGTTGTCCTCGTCGTCCTTGGGGTCCGTCGTGGTGGTCGTGGTGTCGGTCGTGGTCGTGGTGGTCGGCGGCGGCTTGGACACCGACGTCGTCTCCACGGACTTGCCCATCAGCTTCGCCTTGCCGAACTTCTCGGCGGGCATCTGGGCGAGTGCCTTGTCCATGAACTTCTGCCAGATCTTGCCCGGCAGACCACTGCCGAAGACGATCCCGTTGTTCTTGTCGCGGAGGGCGACGGTGCCCGCCTGGGTGCCCACCCAGACACCGGCGGCCAGGTTCGGCGCGTAGCCGACCATCCACGCCTTCGACGACTCGATCGTGCTCTGGGGCAACTCGTGCGTGCCGGTCTTGCCCGCGCAGTCGCGGTTGTCGGCGCACGGGATGTTGGAGCTCTTGGGGATGACCTTGAGCGCCTCGGTCACGTTGTCCGCGATCTGCGCGCTCTCCTCCGGGTCGTTGGAGAAGGCGGGCTTCGGCTTGGCGGCGTGCTGGTAGAGCAGCTTGCCCGCCGGGTCCTCGATCTTCGAGATGAAGTACGGCTCGTTGTACGTGCCGCGCGCCGCGAAGGTCGCGTAGGCGGACGTCATGTCGAACGGCCGGACCAGCGTCTTGCCACCGCCGATCGAGATGTTCGCGTCCGGCGGGCCGCCCTCCTCACCGACCAGGAGGTCGCGGCCGAGCGCCTGCTCGGGGATGCCCGCCTCGTGCGCGGCTTCGGCGACCGTCTGGGTGTTCGTGTCGTTCAGCACCATGTCGTAGAACACGGTGTTGACCGACAGCCGCATCGCCTCGCGGATCGTGCACTGCTTGCCGCACCGGTTGTCGTCGCCGGAGTTGTGGACCTCGCGGCCGTCGAACTTCCGGGGGGACGTGCCGTCGTAGGTGTCGGCGAGCCCCTTGCCCTTCTTCAGCGCGGCGACCAGGTCGAACGGCTTGAACGACGAGCCCGGCTCCTGGAGGGTGCCGGTCTGGTAGTCGATGCCGTAGCCGCCCTCGTCGGTGCCCGCCCAGTAGGCGAGCACGGCGCCGGTGGCCGGGTCGATGCCGGACAGCGAGTTCTTGAGCTCCTCGGGCTGGCCGTCCATGACCTCGTTGACGGCCTCTTCCGCCGCCAGCTGGATCTTCGGGTCGATGGTCGTGTGGACCGTGAACCCGATCTTCAGGCCCTTCTCCTTCGGGAAGTCGACGCCCTCCTTGGCCATCTCCTCCTCGACCTTGGCCTGGATGTGCGCCCGCACGCCCTCGAGGGCGTTCTGCTGCGTGTCGGCGAACGGCAGCGGCGTCGGGTACTGCGCCGTGTCGTAGTCCTGCTTGGAGATCCAGCCCTTGTCGAGCATCTGGCCCATCACGAACTTCCAGCGCCCGGTCGCGTACTCGACGTCCTCCGAGCGGCTGGGGTTCTGGATCAGACCGGCGATCAGGGCGGACTCGGACGGGGTGAGGTCCTTGATGTCCTTCTTGTAGTACATCTGCGAGGCGGCCTTGAAGCCGAACGCGGATCGCCCGTTGTAGATCGTGTTCAGGTAGGCCGTGAGGATCTCGTCCTTGGACTGCTGGTTGTTCATCTTGTAGGCCTTGACGACCTCGGTGAACTTCCTGGACAGCGTGGGGGACTCGTCCTCGGTGGCCTTCTTGATGTACTGCTGCGTCAGACCGGAGCCGCCGCTCTCGCCGCCGGTGACCTGGATCCACACGGCGCGGGCGATGGCCTTGGTGTCGAAGCCGGGGTTCGTCTCGAAGCTGGCGTCCTCGGCCGCGAAGACGGCGTGCTTGACGGCGTCCGGGATCTCCTCGGGTTTGAGCACCTCGCGGTTCGCGCCGGGGGGCGAGATCTTGGCCATCTCGCTGCCGTCGGAGTAGAGCAGCGTGATCGACTTGTCCTGCTTCGCCTGGATGTCCGCGGGCTGCGGGACGTCGACGACCTGGTAGGCGATGGCGAACGCGACGACGGGCGTCAGGATCATCAGGCCCGCGGCGACGTAGGAGATGCGGCGCACGCGGCGCCAGATCTTCTTCTTGCGCAAGCGGCGCTCTTCCTCCTCCGACAGGAGTTCCTCGTCCTCGTACTCGTCGTCGGCGGCCTCGTCGCCGTAGAAGATCGCGGGCTCGTCGGGTTCGCGGTGGGTGAGCAGGTCGGGTTCGCGCTTCACCGCGGGCTGCACCGGCTGGAGCAGGTCCGTCAGCTCGTCGGCCTTGTTGGTGGCCGGTGGCGGCACGGCGCGGCCGCCGGGACCGTTCGGTCCGCCGGGACGCGGAGGGCCCCCCGGACCACCGGGGGGCAGAGGGGGACGACCACCGGGGGGCGGAGGACCGCCCGCGCCCGGTGGGGGCATCGGCGGCCTGCGCGGGCCGCCGGGCGGGGGCATGGGCGGACGGCCGCCGGGCGGCACGGGGCCACCCTGCGGGCCGCGGGGCGGCGGGCCCTGGTTCACGCCGCCGGGCGGCGGGCCCTGCGGTGGGCGGGCGAAGCCGCCGGGAGGTGTGGGGGGACGCGCGCCGGGGCGCGGCGGCACTCCGCCCTGCGGGGGGCGCGGGGCGTTGCCGGGCGGTGTGCCCGGTCGAGGGGGCCGGTTCTCGCCTTGCGACGGGTTCCGAGCGCCGGTTCGATCATCCGGCTGATCCTGGGCACCGGGACGCCTGCCCGCAGCACCACCGTCCGGGTCGTCCCCGGTCGGCCACTGCGGCTCTCCGCCACGGTGCCTGTCGTCATGCTGGTCGTTCACGAAAAGGCCCTCCCAGACCGGCGCACGGGCGTGCGCGGTTCGGTGGTCATACACCGCACTTGTTCGGTTACGGCGATCAGCGGGTGGAGCGGGTTCACTCCGCCGCGGTCCTCCGGCGTGGCTTCTGAGTTTTCAGACCACGCGTTCCCAGGACGTATGACTGCACCAGGTGGTTCCAACTACATGTGCGGCAGACTTCCACGACGTACACGGTGAATTCCTCGTAGAGGTTCGCCATCCGTCCGAGCTCGTCGGCGGTTCGTGCCGAACCGGCCGCGTGCTTGAGCTCTTCGCCGTAGACCCAAGACACCAGAGTCAGCGGTTCCTTGCGGCACACCGGGCACGTCACATCGCTCGGTCTGCCGTGGAACTTCGCAGCTCGGAGTAGGTATGGACTCGCATCGCAGACTTCCATGGTACCCACACGACCCGAGTGCACGTCCGCGAGCAGCGCACGGCGCTGCAACGCGTAGTCCACGACCTGTCGTTGGGTCACCACGGGACAAGAGTACGGGGCGATCGCCCGCCTTCGGTGGTCCGTTCAGGGCAGCGTCGGTGAATCCGATATCACGGTGTGCCACAGCACACACTCAACAGGAGGCGCTGATGTATCGGGCCGATATACTGAGAGCACCCATCGGGGCTCAGGCAGGGAGGTGACTCGTGCTCGATTTCGCCATCCTCGGTCTCCTGCACGAGGCGCCGATGCACGGCTACGAGCTCCGCAAGCGCCTGCACGAGCTGCTGGGCGCTTTCCGGGCGTTCTCCTACGGCACGCTCTACCCGACGCTGGGGCGCCTGCAACGCGCCCACCTCATCGTCGAGGAGCTGCCCGAGGAGGACGTGCGGGCCTGGGGCCGTCGGGCCAAGAAGGTCTACCGGATCACCGCGGAGGGCAAGGAGCGGTTCGCCGAGCTCCTGGTCGACACGGGGCCGCAGACCTGGGACGACGACTCGTTCGGCGTCCACATGGCGTTCTTCTCCCGCACGCCCGCCGAGATCAGGATGCGGATCCTGGAGGGCAGGCGGCGCCGGGTCGAGGAGCGCAGGGAGGGCTTGCGCACCACGTTGGGGAGCGCGAGCGACCGGATCGACCGCTACACCCGTGAGCTGCACCGCATGGGGTTGGACACGACCGAGCGCGAGGTGCGGTGGCTCAACGAGCTCATCGCCCACGAGCAGGCCGAGCAGCGGAAGACCGAAGAGTGACCGCCGCTTTCGCGGGCGAAACCACAGCAGAAGCACAAGGAGGACTGGGCATGGGCGCACAACGCCGGACTGTTCGGGTGGCCATCGTCGGGGTCGGCAACTGCGCCGCGTCGCTGGTGCAGGGGGTCGAGTACTACCGGAACGCCGACGCGTCCGCCAGGGTGCCCGGACTGATGCACGTCGAGTTCGGCGAGTACCACGTCGGCGACATCGAGTTCGTCGCCGCGTTCGACGTCGACGCCAAGAAGGTCGGCTACGACCTGTCCGAGGCGATCGGCGCCAGCGAGAACAACACGATCAAGATCGCGGACGTGCCGCCCCTCGGCGTGCCGGTGCGGCGCGGCCACACCTACGACGGCCTCGGGAAGTTCTACCGGGAGACCATCGAGGAGTCCGAGGAGGAGCCGGTCGACGTCGTGCAGGTGCTGCGCGACACCAAGGCCGACGTGCTGGTCGCGTACCTGCCGGTCGGCTCGGAGGACGCGGACCGCTTCTACGCCCAGGCCGCGATCGACGCCAAGGTCGCGTTCGTCAACGCCCTGCCCGTGTTCATCGCCTCCGACCCGGTGTGGGCCGAGAAGTTCCGCGCCGCGGGCGTCCCGATCGTCGGCGACGACATCAAGTCCCAGGTCGGCGCCACCATCACGCACCGCGTGCTGGCCAAGCTCTTCGAGGACCGCGGTGTCCAACTGGACCGCACCATGCAGCTGAACGTGGGCGGCAACATGGACTTCCTCAACATGAAGGAACTGGAGCGCCTGGAGTCCAAGAAGGTCTCCAAGACGCAGGCCGTGACGTCCCAGATCGACCGCGACCTCGGCAAGCGCAACGTCCACATCGGCCCGTCGGACTACGTGGCGTGGCTGGACGACCGCAAGTGGGCGTTCGTGCGCCTGGAGGGCCGCGCCTTCGGCGACGTGCCGCTGAGCCTGGAGTACAAGCTCGAGGTGTGGGACTCGCCGAACTCTGCGGGCATCATCATCGACGCCGTGCGCGCCGCGAAGATCGCGCTGGACCGCGGCATCGGCGGCCCGATCCTGTCGGCGTCGTCGTACTTCATGAAGTCCCCGCCGGTGCAGTACTCGGACTCCGAGGCGCACCTCGCGGTCGAGGGCTTCATCCGCGGCGACGCGGAACGCTAGGAGCGCCTCCGTGCGCCGCAGGGCCGTCGTCCTGCGGCGCAGGGGGTCTAGCGCTTCGACAGCCTTAGCGCCTGCCACGAGCCGTCGGCGGTCCAACCGCCGTCGACGGGCAGCGCCACGCCGTTGACGAAGCCGCTGCGCGCCGGGTCGGCGAGGAACGCGACGGCCTGGGCGATGTCGTCCGGGACGGCGAACCGGCCCGCGGGCACGTGGTCGGTGATGTCGGAGTCGACGTAGTGGCCGCCCGCCTGGGACTCGACGTCCATCTCCGTCTTGACCCAGCCGGGGCACACGGCGTTGACCCGGACCCCGCGCCCGCCCCACTCGACGGCGAGCGTGCGGGTCATGCCGATCAGGCCGTGCTTGCTGGTGTTGTAGGCCGCCCGGTCCGCGACGCCGCTGAGGCCCGCGACCGAGGCGATGTTGACGATCGAGCCCGAGCCCTGCGCCAGCATCGTGCGGCCGAACGCCTGGCTGAGCAGGAACGGCCCGGTCAGGTTGACCTCCATGATCCGCTGCCACAGCTCGAGGGACGTGTCCTCGAACGGCACGATCCCGGCGATGCCCGCGTTGTTGACCAGCACGTCGACCCGGCCGTACCGCTCGTGCACGTGCTCCGCCAGCCGTGTCACGTCCGCGGCGTCGGCCACGTTGCCCGTCACCCCGCCGTCGGTCTCCAGCAGGTCGAACCCGACCACCGCGCACCCCTCGCCCCGCAGCACCTCGGCGATCCGCCGCCCCATGCCCTGCGCCGCCCCGGTCACCACCGCAACTCGATCAGTCATGGTTCGGACCCTAGAGGTTCTTACGGGAGTGTGACCTCGGCGTTCTCCGGCCCTCGACAGCGTTTTCCGGCGTTCCCGGCCACTAGCGTGGCCCGATGCACCTCCGCACCGCGCTCGTGGCACTGCCCGGTCTGGTCCTCGCCGCCGTCGGGCTCACGCACCCGCAGTACCTGGACGCGTCCACCGCCCACCACTGGCGGGACATGCACATCGCGCTGGCCTTCGTGTTCCCGCTGCTGGCCGCGGCGGTGTGGGTGCTGCTGGACACCAGCCCGCCCGTGCTCCGGTGGGCCGGGCGGGCAGCGGCGTTCGGCTA
Organism: Umezawaea sp. NPDC059074; assembly: GCF_042738955.1. Classification (NCBI taxonomy): domain Bacteria; kingdom Bacillati; phylum Actinomycetota; class Actinomycetes; order Pseudonocardiales; family Pseudonocardiaceae; genus Umezawaea; species Umezawaea sp. NPDC059074. The sequence goes on along the minus strand of NZ_JBHYHC010000014.1, from coordinate 83,017 downwards.
CGCGGTGCTGTACGGCGCGCTGGACACGATCGCCGGGGTCGGCGGCGGCGCGATGGCGATCGCGCAGAACGGCCGGACCCCGGTGATCGACCCGCTGTTCGACATCGGCAACGCCCTGGGCACGCCGGGCGCGTGGTGCTTCCTCGTCGCGTCCGCGCTGCTCACCGCCGGGACCGCCCTGCGGGCGGGCTGGAAGGCCGCGCCGGGCGGGGTGGTGCTGCTGTTCGGCGCGTACCTGTTCCTGGACAGCCACATCTACTGGCCGAAGGGCGTCGTGGCGATGACGTGCTTCGCGGTGGGCTTGGCGGCGTTGAGCTTCGTGGTTCCACGTGGAACCTCTAGGCCAGCGCCCCCGGCAACTCCGTGATCGAGGCGACCACGGTCACGCCGGTAAGCGCGGCCGGGTCCGGCGGGAAGTGCGGGTTCGGGATCGCGTAGACGTCCATGCCCGCCGCGGTGGCCGCGCGCAGGCCGTTGGTCGAGTCCTCGACCGCGGCGCACTTCGCCGGGTCCAGGCCGAGTTCGCGGGCGGCGGCGAGGTAGACGTCGGGGGCGGGCTTGCCCGCGCCGGTCTGCTCGCTGGACAGGGCGACGGGCACCAGCGACGACAGGCCGGTCGCCTCCAGGAAAGCCCTGATCAGGACCGGTGGGGACGAGCTGGCGATGGCGACCGGGTAGCGGGCCGCGACGGCGCGCACGGCGTCCACCGCGCCGTCGATGACGGGCGGGCCCTGGGCGTAGCGCGCGGCCATCTCGGCGATCACGCCCTCCGCCGCCTCGTCCGGGGTGAGCCGCACGCCGACCTCGTCGACCAGGTAGGCCGCCCATTCGGGGGTGCTCATGCCCTGCATGGCCCGTGTCGAGTCGGGCAGCCACGTGCCGCCGTGGGTGGCGGCGAACGCCTGCCGCACCTCGTCCCACACGCGTTCGGAGTCCACCAGTACGCCGTCGAGGTCGAAAACCACTGCTTCCACAGCGGTGACGGTACCTGTGAGACAACATACTTAGGTTGGCGAAGTAAAAGAGATTAGCATACCTAACTATGAGCGAACACCCGAAACTCCTCGACGCGATCAAGGGCCAGCCCCGCCCGGTGTGGATCACCGCGTTCGCCGCGGTGATCGCGTTCATGGGCATCGGTCTGGTGGACCCGATCCTGCTGTCCATCGCGGAGGGCCTGCACGCCACGCCCTCCCAGGTGACCCTCCTCTTCTCGTCGTACCTGGGCGTGCAGGTGCTGGCGATGCTGTTCACCGGCGCGATGGCCGCGCTGTTCGGCGCGAAGCGCACGGTGCTCACCGGCCTGGTGCTGATCGTGCTGGCGACGGTCGCGTGCGCGCTCGCGGGCTCGATCGGCCAACTGGTCGGCCTGCGGGCGGTCTGGGGGCTCGGCAACGCGTTCTTCATCGCGACCGCGCTCTCGGTGATCGTCGGCGCCGCGTCCGGCGGCCAGAAGGGCGCGATCCTGCTGTACGAGGCGGCGCTCGGCATCGGCCTGTCCGTCGGGCCGCTGCTCGGGGCGCTGCTGGGCTCCATCTCGTGGCGCGGGCCGTTCTTCGGGACCGCCGCGCTGATGGCCATCGCCCTGGTGCTGTGCGCGACGATGCTGCCGTCCGACGCCGCCGAGAAGCGGGACAGGGTCGGGCTGCTGGACCCGTTGCGGGCGTTGAAGCACGGCGGGCTGTTCCGCACGTCGGTCGGCGCGGCGCTGTACACGGCCGCGTTCTTCACGGTCCTGGCCTGGTCGCCGTTCGTGCTGCGGTGGGGCGCGATCCAGATCGGCCTGATCTTCTTCGGCTGGGGCCTCTGCGTCGCCGTCGCGGGCGTCGTCCTCGCGCCCCGGCTGTCCGCCCGGTTCGGCGAACGCCACGCGACGGTGTTCGCCGTGCTCGCCTTCGCCGCCCTGATGCTGGTGATGAGCGTCGACAGCAAGCCGGTCCTGGTCGTCGGCGTGATCCTCAGCGGCGTGGTGTCCGGCCTGCTCAACACCCTGTTCACCGGCACCGCGATGAGCATCAGCCCGTCGCCGCGCCCGGTGGCGAGCGCGGGCTACAACTTCCTGCGCTGGCTCGGCGGCGCGGCCGCCGCGACCCTGGTCGGCCACGTGGCCGAGTGGTTCGGCTCGGACCACGCGCCGTTCGTCGCCGCGACCGTCCTGTGCGTGATCGCCGCGGGCCTGCTGTCGGTGGGCGCGAAGCAGCCCGACCCCCACACCCTGCCCGCGGGCGCGGTGCTGGTGGGGGACGAGGCCATGAGCTGACCCAAGGTGCCCTGATCGGCGGTTGTTCGTCCGGCGTTCACCTCGAAGACCACTGGACAACCGCTTCCCCTCTTACGGTCGCCCGGTTCCCACCGATATCCACCACGGAGGTCCGCGTGTCCGTTCCCGCCGATCGGGGCCGTCGCCTGCTGCCCCTGCTGCTGCCCAACCACCCGCTCGGGCGCTCGGAGACGACCTGTCTTTACCGCTGTGCCAACGCCTGCGCCCACGACGCGCCGAACAAGTCCGACAACGCCTACTTCGGCGACGTCGTCCGCGAGGTCGTCAGCCGCCGCGGTGTGCTGAAGGCGGGCGCGGTGCTGGCCGTGGCCGGTGCGGGCGCCACGGCGCTCGGCGCGGGGACGGCCGTCGCCGCCCCGGTCGCCCCGGCCGACGTGACCGCGGACGCCGACCTGGGTGGGGGACGGCGCAAGGACGGCCTCAACTTCACCGCCGTCGCGCCGAACACCGAGGACCGGATCGTCACGGCCGACGGGTACGAGTCCGCCGTCGTCATCCGCTGGGGCGACCCCGTCGTGCCGGGCGCGCCCGCGTTCGACTTCGACCACCAGACGCCCGAGGCGCAGGCCCTCCAGTTCGGCTACAACAACGACTTCTGCGGCCTGGTCCCGCTCGACGGCTGGAACCGCTGGCTCATGGGCAGCAACCACGAGTACACGACGGAACCGTTCCTGCACAAGGGATACGATGCCAACAACCCCACCGAGGCGCAGGTCAAGATCGGCTGGGCGGCGCACGGGTTCTCCGTCGTCGTGGTCGAGCAGGACCGCCGCAGCGGCAAGCTCGTGCCGAAGATGGACCGCCAGTACAACCGCCGCATCACGGCCACCACGCCGTTCGCGGTCGACGGCCCGGCGGCGGGCAGCAAGTTCCTGAGGACGTCGGTCGACCCGACCGGCAAGAAGGTCCTCGGCACGTTCGGCAACTGCGCCGGCGGCGTGACCCCGTGGGGCACGATCCTGTCCGGCGAGGAGAACTTCAACGGCTACTTCGCCGGTGGCGCCTCGATCACCGACCCGGTCGCGCTGGCCCGCGCCTCCCGCTACGGCCTGCCCGGCGCGTCGACCGAGCGCAAGTGGGAGCGGTTCGACAAGCGCTTCGACCTCGCGCAGGAGCCCAACGAGTTCAACCGGTTCGGCTGGGTCGTCGAGATCGACCCGCACGACAAGAACTCCGCGCCGGTCAAGCACACCGCGCTCGGCCGGTTCAAGCACGAGGGCTGCACGATCCGGGTCGCCAAGGACGGCAGGGTCGTCGCGTACATGGGCGACGACGAGCGCTTCGACTACATCTACAAGTACGTGTCGAAGAACAAGATCGTGAAGGGCGACAGCAAGCGCGCCCGTGAGCAGAACAAGAAGCTGCTCTCCGACGGCACGCTCTACGTCGCGAAGTTCAGCGGCAACAGCCCCGTGGCCGAGATCGACGGCACCGGCAAGCTCCCGACCGACGGCCACTTCGACGGCACCGGCGAGTGGCTCAAGCTGGTCAGCGGCGACAAGTCCTTCGTCGAGGGCTTCACCGCCGAGGAGGTGTACGTCTTCACCCGGCTCGCCGCGGACAAGGCGGGCGCCACCAAGATGGACCGCCCCGAGGACATCGAGGCCAGCCCGCGCACCGGCAAGGTGTACGCCGCGCTGACCAACAACACCGACCGCGGCAAGCCCGGCAAGGAAGCGGGCACCGAGATCAACCCGCGCGTCGGCAACAAGAACGGCCACGTCCTGGAGTGGGAGGAGAACCGCGGCGACCCGACCGCGACCACCTTCCGCTGGACGCTGCTGCTGGTCTGCGGCGACCCGGCCACCGCCGACACGTACTTCGGCGGATACGACAAGTCACAGGTCAGCCCGATCTCCTGCCCGGACAACGTGGCGTTCGACAGCGCGGGCAACCTGTGGATCTCCACCGACGGCAACGCCCTGGGCTCCAACGACGGCCTGTTCGCCGTGCCGGTCGAGGGCAAGTACCGCGGGCGGGTCAAGCAGTTCCTCACCGTGCCCAAGGGCGCGGAGACCTGCGGCCCGGTGATCACCGACCGGTTCGTCCTCGTGTCGGTGCAGCACCCCGGTGAGATCACCGGCGCCAGCGCCGACAACCCGCTGTCGCACTGGCCGGACGGCGGTACCAGCCAGCCGCGGCCGTCCGTCGTGGTGGCGTGGAAGAAGGACAACGGCCGCGTCTGCGGCTGAGTCCATTCGACGCCAAGTCCATTCGAGACGGTGGCCGGGGCCCTGTGGCCCCGGCCACGTTTTTCGCTTGAACCACGCCGAACGACCACCCGTGTAGTGGGTGGCTGCACCGCGGACAGCCGGTTCTCATCCAGACGGCCATCCCCCAGGAGTGCACTGTGAAGCGTGTCAAGATCATCGGCCTGACCCTCGGCGCCCTCGCTCTCGCCGGGGTGACGTCCGCCTGCGGCTCCGCCACGGCGGGCACCGCCCAGCCCACCTCGTCGCCCTCCGCCTCGGCGGACAAGGCCGACGTCGGCGTCGAGGTCGAGGTGGAGGCTCCCGCCGCGGTCAAGGTGCCGGACGGCAACAAGCTCGTCGGCAAGTACCAGGCCAGCGGCGTGCAGGCCTACACCTGCGCCGCCGGGACGTGGAAGCTGCTGGAGCCCGACGCGATCCTGGTCACCAAGGACTCGAAGCCGATCATCCTGCACACCCGCGGCCCGGTGTGGGTGTCCACTGTGGACGGCAGCGCGGTCGAGGCCGCCGCCGTCGACGGCGCGAAGGTCGACCACCCGGACGCCATCCCGGAGATCCTGCTCAAGGCCAAGACCGTGCGCGGCGACGGCCTGCTCGGCAAGGTCACGTACGTGCAGCGCCTGGACACCAAGGGCGGCGTCGCGCCGACCGGCACCTGCCAGCCCAACGTCCAGCAGTCCGCGCCCTACAGCGCCCTGTACACCTTCTACACCTCGGCCTGATCCCCCTCCGGGTCGTCCTGCGGTTTCCGGCCGCGGGACGACCACCGCGGGGCCTAGGGTTCGACCATGTCTCCTGTCGCTTTGATCACCGGCGCCTCGCGCGGCATCGGCGCGGCCATCGCCCGCTCGCTCGCCGACACCCACGAGCTGCTGCTGGGCGGCCGTGACGCCGAGGCGCTGAAAGCCCTCGCGGACAGCCTCCCCCACGCCCGCCCGTGGCTGGTCGACATCACCGACCACGCCGCGCTGGCCGAGGCCGTGTCGTCGGTCGACCGCCTAGACGTGCTGGTGCACAGCGCGGGCGTCACCGAACTGGGGCACGTCGCCGACTCGCCGCCGGACCTGTGGCGCCGCACGTTCGACCTCAACGTCTTCGCCGTGGCCGAGCTGACCAGGCTTCTGCTGCCCGCGCTCCACGCGACGCGGGGGCACGTGGTCCTGATCAACTCCGGCGCGGGCCTGCGCGCCAACCCGAACTGGGGCGCGTACGCGGCCAGCAAGTTCGCCCTCCGAGCCTTCGGCGACGCGCTGCGGGCCGAGGAGGAGCGCGACCACGGCCTGCGCGTCACGTCCGTGCACCCCGGCCGGGTCGACACGGACATGCAGCGCGACGTCCGCGCCCAGGAGGGCGGCGAGTACGAGCCGCAGTTCTACCTGGAGGCCGACTCGGTGGGGCGCGCGGTCGCGGCCGCCGTCACCGCGAGCCCCGACGCCCACCTGACCGAGATCGTGGTGCGCCCTCGGGCCCACTGACGCTCACGCCCGGCCCAGGACCTCGAAGCTGTCGGCGGAGGGGCCTGGGCCGAGCGCCCACCCGTCGTCCAGCAGGTCGGCCGACCGGCGGTCGACGAGGACGACGTCCTTGCGGCGCGGCGCGGTGGCGCACAGCTCGGCCGCCCGGTGCACGCCCGAGCCGAGGATGACCGGCTCGCGCTGGCGGGCGGGGCCGATCAGGGCTTCGCGGAAGTCGCCGTAGGCGATCCCGATCCGGCTGAACACCGAGGCCACCTCCCAGCGCGAGGCGAGCCAGGACTCCTTGAGCGCCCGGAACGCCGCCGTCGCGTCGACCGCCGCTCCCACCGCCCGCCGCACCGCGGCCTCGGGGCCGTCGTCGGGGAGGAACCGGCACAGCGCGCCGTCGCCGAGGTACTGGTCGACCGAGCCGCCCGCCGTGAGGACGACGTCGACCGTGCGGGTCAGGTAGTCGTCGAGGCACCCGATCGCGTCCGCGGCGTGCAGCACGTCGAACAGCGAGGACGACGCGCTCAGGTCGCAGAACACGATCGCGGCCTCGGCCGGGCTGGGCGGGGAGTGGAGGCCGACCTGCGCGTAGTTCCCGGACTCGCGGACGAATTCCGCGACGCTCCGCGCGATTCGCCCGCATTCCGCCGCGGCCCGCGCTTCGTCCTCCGCGCCGAACGTCCGCTCGCCGAGGAATTGCGCCACCCCGACCACGGCCCCGTCGGCGATCAGCGGAATGGCGAGCAATCGGGTTTCCACCTGCGACGACAGGTACGGGTTCACCTCTTGCCGCGCTTTTCCGGTCTTCGACACCTTTCCGGCCGTGGAATCGCGGCCGGCCGCCGTCGCGCGCATCCCGGTGGTTGTTTCGCCGCTCCAGGCGAGGAAGAACAGGTGCCCCGCCGACGGTTCCGGGGCGCGCACCAGCACCGAACCCTCGGTCACGCCCACTCGGAGCAGCACCGCGTCGAGTTCGACCTCGATTTCCTTCCGCAGGACCAGACCCCTCTTCGAGTGGTCGGCGTTCGTGGAGACCCCCGGCTGCATGCGGCAACAATCGCAGAGAAGGCGAATTGCTACAAGAAGATCATCAGCGGTATGGGCAGAACTGCTGACCAAGCCAATTCGGCCCCTGATGAACCGCAGAACTGCGGTTCATCAGGGGCCGAACGGGTGTATATCGCTGGTGAATTCGAATGGTCTAGGAGCGCAGTCGGGCCGACACGGCTCCGACCGCCGCCTGTGCTTCCGCCCGGTCCACCCGCGTGCTCTCGCCGCCCGCGACGACCTGCTCGCCCGCCACCCACACGTCCAGGACCCGCCGCGAGCCGGAGGCCCACACCAGGTTCGCCAGGAGCTGGTCGTCCGGGGCGTCCACGCCGGTCGCGAACGCCGGGTCGTCGACGTCGATGTGCACGACGTCGGCCCACCGGCCCGCCTCCAGCACGCCGATGTCGTCGCGGCCCAGGGCCGCCGCGCCGCCGCGGGTGGCGAGCAGCAGCGCGTCGGCCGCGCGGATCACCGAGGCGTCCATCGCGGACACCCTGGCCAGCAGCGCGGCCAGCCGGGCCTCCTCGAACAGGTCGAGGTCGTCGTTGCTGGCCGGGCCGTCGGTGCCGAGGCCGATGTTCACCCCGGCGTCGAGGTAGGCGCGCAGGGGCGCGATGCCGGAGGCCAGCTTCGTGTTGGAGCCGGGGCAGTGGGCCACGCCGACGCCGTGCTTCGCGTAGATCGCGATGTCCTCCGGCGACAGGTGCACGGAGTGCGCGGACAGGACCCGGCCCTCCAGGACGCCCGCCTGCTCCAGCAGCCGCGGCACGGAGCCGTGCGACGCGCGCTGGGCCACGTCCTCGTTCGGGGCCTCGGCCACGTGGATCTGGGTGAGCGCGCCTCGGGTGCGGGCCGACGCGGCGATCTCGCCGAGGATCTCGGGCGCGAGCATGTACGCGGAGTGCGGGCCGTAGCCGAGTTCGACGCGTTCGGAGGGGCCGAACCGCAGGCCGTCGGCGTCGATCCACTTGTCGATCGCGTCGGCCATCGGCCGCCACGGCATGCCCGGCAGGTCGAGCACGGCGAGGCCGACCACGGCCCTCGACCCGGCCGCCAGCACCGATTCGACGAGCTGCTCGCCGTGGAAGTACATCTCGGCGCTGGTGGTGACGCCGTTGCGAAGCATCTCGATCGCGCCGAGGAGCATGCCCGCGCCGCTGTCCTGGGGGGTCATCTTCGCCTCGGCGGGCCACATGGCCTCCTGGAGCCAGCGCAGCAGCGGGAGGTCGCCGCCGAGGCCGCGCAGGACCGTCATCGGGCTGTGCGCGTGGGTGTTCACCAGGCCGGGCATGAGGATGCCGGTGAGGCGGCGGGTCTCGCCCTCGAACGCGGGCGCGGTCGCGGCCGGGCCGACGTGGACGACGCGGCCGTCGTCGGACAGGTCGACCACGGCGTCCCGCAGCACGGTGCAGGTCGGATCGCAGGGCAGGACCACCGGGGCGTGCAGGCGCATGGACATGAAAAGAATCCTGCCCGATCGGGTTTGGGCCCGCACTGGACGGGTATCCGCTCTTCACCTGACTTCTTTCCCACGGGGGGCCCGGCGCGTGACGCGTCGGGCCTTTCGACTTCCCCGGTGGCGGGGAAGTGCCACGACCCGGCCGTTCCCTCCTCCCGCCCGTGTACCGGCCAAGGGAAAAGGGGAGGGAGAGGTCAGTGTGCGATGGGGATCCGGGCGCGCACTTCCCAGCCGTCACCGGGTCGGGCGCCCGCGGTGAACGTGCCGCCGAGCAGTTCGACGCGCTCGCGCATCCCGACGAGCCCGTAGCCGCCGGACCCGCCCACGGGCGCCTGCCGGGTGCCGCGGCCGTTGTCGGCGACGCGGATGTGCACGGCGTCGTCCTTCGTCGCCACCACCACCTCGACCCTCGTCACGTCGGTGGCGTGCTTGCGGGAGTTGGTCAACGACTCCTGCACCAGGCGCAGCACCGACCGCTCGAACTCGGGCGGCACCTTGTCGGCGAGGTCGAACTCCAGGTGGATCGGGAGACCGGACTGCTCGGTGACCGCGCGGACGTCGGCGGCGAGGTTGCTCGTCGAGTCGACGGAGCCGGACCCCGCCGGTTCGGACCCGCGCAGCGTGCTGACGAGCTTGCGCATCGCGGCGAGCGCCTCGGTGCCGCTGCTGGTGATCACCGGCAGGACCTCGCGGGCCGCGTCCGGGTTCACCTCCAGCACGGCCTCGGCGGCCTGCGAGTGCACGACGATGCTCGTCACGTAGTGCGCGACCACGTCGTGCAGCTCGCGGGCCAGCGCCATCCGCTCGGAGTGCTGCGCGGCCAGCACCTCGGCCTCGACCGACTGGCGGCGCTCCCCGTCGCGGGACCGGAAGTACAGGCCGGTGCCGACCGAGATGATCAGCAGCACGCCGCCGCCGATGACGCTGGGCCACAGCTGGGGCCCGTAGGTCCGGACCTCGCCGTCGTACTGGTAGGTGTAGCTCGGCCGGATCCAGGCGGTCGCCGTGGTCACCGCGACCACCGCCGCCACGCCGATCGCGGCCCGCCACCTCGGCGCCTCGCGCACCAGGATGGCGATCAGGGCCATGAGGGCCGCCACCTCGGTGACCAGCAGGTTGCTGACGAGCGGGGGTGACCCCGGCACGTCCAGCAGGCGGAGCAGCACCGAGCTGACGAGCACCGCCGCGGCGGCGGCGAGCGCGGCGTCGAACGGGCGGCGCGGGGTGAGCACGGCGAGCGCGCACACCACGACCGTGCCGGGGAGCTGCCAGAACCTGGTGGTGCCGTCGGCGGTGCTGACCACCTCCAGCGCCAGCAGGAAGAGCAGGGCGCACGCGAGGGGCCACTGGCGCCTGGTCATGGCCCGCCAGCTCAGGTCGGTGCTCTCCACGTGCAACAACCTAGGTCCTGCGGGGGGATACCGCGTCCGACTCCGGTCGGGTGTCACATCAGCCGTAAGGCTGACCCCCGGTCACCGGAAAACACCCCGGTGGCCGATGTCGGATGACGCTCCGAGGAGCGATTCTGGAGAAGCGAAGTTCGGGGAAACGGAGGACGTCATGTTCACGGTTGTCGCTACTTGGTTCGGAGCTGTGCTCGGCCTGCTGGTGCTCGTCCTGATGGCTCTATCAGGCGTGATGGTCGACTCGCAGCGCTGACGGGTATTTCTGAATTACCGGCGTGTGATTAGGCGGAATCGTCGGCGTGCAGGCCGCTCGAACGATCCTTGTGGTGTTTGAGGAGTTCCGCCAAACGGCCTGGGGACTGCGGTTGGGTGGTTTCCGCGGGCGTTCCGGAAAAACGTGCGGGGGCACCGGTGCGCGCTCGCTGCGCCGCCGCGGGGTCGAGTCGGAACGTCGGGCGGTTGCCGGTGTGCCGCTGCCTGGCGCGCAGCCACGACAGCCGGTGCAGCGACTCGGCGTGGTGGTCGGTGATGGTGACCTCGGCGCGGTCGAACGAGTGCAGCACCGCGCGGTTCAGCTCGACGACGGCCCGGTCGCGCCACAGCGTGCGCTCGGAGCTCGTGTCCAGGCCAAGCGCTTGCGCGACGGGCTTCGCGGCCGCGTAGCCGTGCTCGTCGGCGAGGCTGCGGGTGCCGATCTCGGAGCCGACGAACCACGAGTTGAACGGCGCGGCGGGGTAGGTGATGCCGCCGATTGACAGGCGCATGTTGCCGATCACCGGCACGGCGTGCCAGCGCAGGCCCAACCGCGCGAACCACGGCAGCTCGGGGTGCTCGATCCGCACCTCGTGCACCACCTCGGGCGGCAGGGTGAACAGCCGAGGGCCCTCGTGGGAGGTCTCGACGACGAGCGGCAGCACGTCGAACCGGCCGCGCTCGGCCGGTGGCTTCCAGCCCATGCCCTGCATGGCGTCGGTGAACGCCGCGTAGCGCGGGTCGCCGACGCCGTCGGAGTACCCGGCGTACCGGATGAGCTGCTCGTTCCAGATGCACGGGCCCGGCCCGGCTGGCGAGTCCGGCGCGAAGACCGTGACCAGCGGGCGGATCTCGCCGCCGTTGGTCGCGAGCCGCAGGTGCTCCACGCACTCGCCCGCCACGGCGGCGGCGTTGCGGAACCCGCGCAGGTCGCGGACCTTCAGCCTGCGCCACGGCAGCCCGCTGGTGCACCAGCCGCTGTCGCGCAGGGCGATCCGCGCGCCGTAGGACAACTCCTGTGTGGTGTGCCGGTAGGTGCCGGTCGTCGCCACTTCCGCACGCACGTCCGCGAGCCGGGCGCTGACGGCGCCCGCCTCGGGATGCGCGATGTGGAACATGCGGAGGAAACCCTCCGCGGCATCGAGGTCTACTGCCTCGGGGAGCGTTCGGACTCCGTTGTGGACTGCGGTCACGGTCGGTAACCGTAGTTGCGAAGGGTATTCACCCGTCACTGCCAGACGGGGCACTCCGGGTGATCAACAACGACCACCCGATCAAGTGAGTCAGAAACCCTCAGTGGTGGCACATCGACCACCGAGGGTCGCTACTTGAGTACACGGTCAGGTGAGCGTGTTCCGCAGGAACATCAGATCGTGGCTGATCCGCTCCTCTTCGACCGCGCGCTGTTCGAACTTCGTGATGGGCCGCCACTCGGGCCGAGGAGCCCACCCGCCGGGCTCGTCCGCGTGCGGGTTGTCGAGCTTCGGCTCGGCCGAGCACACCGCCATCATCTGGTCGGCGTAGTTCTCCCAGTCGGTCGCGAGGTGCAGCATCCCGCCGGGCACCAGCCGCGTGGCGAGCAGGGAGACGAACTCCGGCTGCACGAGGCGGCGCTTGTGGTGCTTCTTCTTCGGCCACGGGTCCGGGAAGAAGATCCGCACGCCGGACAGCGAGGCCTCGGGGACGTGCTCGGTGATCAGGTCGACCGCGTCACCGCGCAGCAGGCGCAGGTTGTCGACCTCGAGGAGTTCGGCGCGCAGGATCAGCATCGCCAGTCCGGGCTTGTAGACCTCGACGGCCACGTAGTTCACGTCCGGCGCGGCGGCCACGAGCTGGGAGGTGGTCTCGCCCATGCCGGAACCGATCTCCAGCAGCACGGGGGCCTCGCGGCCGAACCAGCCGGAGAAGTCCACCGGACCGGCGGGGAGTTCCTTCACGTCCCGGCCCAGCCGGTCCCAGTGCGTGTCCCACGCGCGTTGCTGCCCGACCGTCATCCGCTCGCCGCGCTGGACGAAGCTGACGATGGAACGGTGGTTCGGCGGGGTCTGCTGGCTGGGGGTCACGACCGCACAGCCTACAAACCACGCCGAACCGCACGTCAGGCGATGTTCTCCAGGTCCTCGATCTGCTCGCGCAGATCGGCGGTGGTGAACGCGATGGGTTGCTGCACCCCAGGTCCGCGGTGCACCGGCAGCAGGTCGACCCAGCCGGGGTGCAGGTCGGTGAACTGGACGGTCGTCGGCTCCGACGGCCCGTACACGCCGCTCTCGGACGGCACGAACTCCCAGTAGCCGACCTCGCCCTCGGACGCCCACGGCACGTACACCCACCCCGGTCGGGCGGACAGCAGCGCGGTGACCTCGTCCTCGATGGCGAAGCCCGCGGCGCGCGACGGCAGCTTGCCGCGGTGCAGCGCTCGGAGCCACCACGGTGACGGCGGGTTCTGCGTGACGGTGTGCACGGAGCGGAACAGCGCCAGCACCTGTTCCTCGTCCGCGCGGTGGATCCAGGCACGCCTGGTCTCGGCCGGGCTCTGGGCCAGGTCGATGGTGTTCATGGCTTCGATGGCGTGTGACCATTCGAGGCCGACCATGGGTTCTACGCGCACACCGCGTGCGCGAGTACCGATCAGGTCGGTCGCCGGGTATCCGGCAGTCGGGTTGGGATCGAGCACCGTCACGGGTTCACCTCCGCGGAGTTCCTTGACGGGGGGATTACCGATCGCGGACGCGGCCTAACCCTGAAAGCACCGCAGTGTGCCGGTGCCGCGCGCGATTCGTTACTTTCCATCTGAGCCTGTCCTGAGCCGGTTGTCATGGCGCTGTGCCGGAGTTCACGTGGTATTAACCGCCGGCTTACGCCAAGTGCCGCAAAAGCGGGTTCGGAAACATGGATGACATGGAATATTGGTGATCGACAGCATGGTGTGAAAGCCGCCACATTCGGGTTTGAAGTGCGCGGATGCCGATTTGGGGGGCTCGGATGTCGGGGAGGGCGCTCGTCCTCGCAGTGCTCGTTCTGCTCGTCGTCACACCGCCGGTCTACGCGCAGTCGATCGAGGACCAGCAGTGGCACCTTGGAGCGCTGGACGTGTACGCGGCGCAGGGGATCACCCGCGGCGACGGGGTCGTCGTGGCCGTCGTCGACTCCGGTGTGGACGAGACGGCGCCTGATCTCGCGGGGCGGTTGCTGCCCGGCGCGGGGTTCGGCACGGCGGCGGGAACGGACGGGGTGAAGGACACCTACGGCCACGGAACGGGGATGGCGGCGCTCATCGCGGGCCGGGGTCGCGGCGGCGCGCTCGGCGTCGCGCCCGGCGCGAAGATCCTGCCGGTCGCCGCGGCGGTCGACGGGAAGGACTTCCCGACCGACGGGGTCGTGCAGAGCATCCGGTGGGCCGCGGACCACGGCGCGAAGGTGATCAACCTGTCGCTCGGCACGGAGTCGCTCTCGACGCCGGACCTGGTGAGCGCGGTCGCGTACGCGTTCGACAGGGACGTGGTGGTCGTCGCGGCCACCGGCAACGACGGCGTCGAGCACATCGGGTCGCCCGCGAACATCCTCGGCGTGGTCGCCGTGGCGGGCACGGTCCAGGGCGGCGCGCCCTGGCCGTCGTCCAACACCGGCAGGCTCACGGTGCTCGCCGCGCCCGCGCAGGACATCGTCACCGCGGCCCCGCTGTCCGTGTCGGACAGCGGCTACGTTCAGGTCAGCGGGACGAGCGCGGCGACGGCGCTGGTGTCCGGCGTGGCCGCGCTGGTGCGGGCGAAGTACCCGGAGATGAGCGCGGCGAACGTGGTCAACCGGCTGATCGCCAGCGCCACCGACATCGCCGCGCCCGGCCGGGACGACGCCACCGGCTTCGGCGTGGTGAACCCGGTGGAGGCGCTGACCAAGGACGTCCCGCTCGTGGACCGCAACCCGCTGCTGCCGGGGCACGCCACGCAGCCCCCGCCCGTCCCGGTGAACCCCGGCAACCCGGCCATCGCCGTCGGCAGTCCCCCGACCGAGCGGCCGGTGGACACCTTCACCAGGCTGGCGTACGTCACGGCGGGGGTGCTGGCCGTGGGCGTCGTCGTGCTCGTGCTCCGCGCCCGGGCCCGCAAGCGCCGCGGCCCGGTCCTGGAACCGGTGACCTCGTGGGAACCGCCGCCGCCGGACGACGACTTCTGGCGGCCCCGCTACGACTAAACCCCGTGGTACTCCACGGACTCCTTGGTCAGCTGCATGAAAGCCTCCTCCAGCGAGCCGCGCTGCGGGCTCAGCTCGTGCAGCACGATCCCGTTCGCGGCGGCCAGTTCGCCGATGCTCGCCGGGTCCATGCCGTGCACCACGAGCGCGCCGTCGACCGCGTCGGCGGTGACCGTCGAGGTGCCGGCGAGCAGGTCGCGCAGCTTGTCCGCGTGCGGCGAGCGCACCCGGACGTTGTCCTCGGTCGCGTCCTTGATGAACTGGTCCGTGCTCGTCTGGGCGATCAGCCTGCCCTTGCCGATCACGATCAGCTCCTGCGCGGTCTGCGCCATCTCCGACAGCAGGTGGCTCGACACCAGCACCGTCCGGCCGTCCGCGGCCAGCCGGTGCATGAACTGCCGGATCCACACGATGCCCTCGGGGTCCAGCCCGTTGACCGGCTCGTCGAACAGCAGCACCGACGGGTCGCCGAGCAGCGCGCCCGCGATCCCGAGCCGCTGCGCCATGCCGAGCGAGAAGCCGCCCGCGTTGCGGTTCGCGACGGCGGTGAGCCCGACCATCTCCAGCACCTCGTCGACCCGCTGGACGGGGAGGTGGTTCGACTTCGCCAGCCACCGCAGGTGCGACCGGGCGGACCGGTTGGGGTGCACCCACTTGGCGTCCAGCAGCGCCCCGACCGTCCGGAGTGGACTCTTCAGCTCGGCGTACCGCTTGCCGTCGATGAGGGCCCGCCCGGCGTTGGGCGTGTCCAGCCCGAGGATCATCCGCATGGTGGTCGACTTGCCCGCGCCGTTCGGCCCGAGGAAGCCGGTGACCCGGCCCGCCTCCACCGTGAACGACAGGTCGTCCACCGCCACCGTGGAGCCGTAGTGCTTCGTGAGTCCCGCCGCTTCGATCATGACCACGCTCCGATCACGTCAGTTGTGCGATGAACGAGTGCTACGCGTCCCGCCGCTTGGCGACCACGAGTGCGACGACCAGCAGCCCGACGCAGACGGCGGCGTAGTAGGCCAGCGAGCCCCACGGGCCGAACGGGTGGTCGTCCGCGCCGCCCTCGGCGAGGAACGACTGGTTGCCCGCGGTCAGGAAGTGGTCGGACATCCGGCCGATGAGCCAGCGCTGGATCTTGGGGCCGATCGTCGGGATGATCCCGATCAGGTTCTCCACCAGCAGCGTGTAGACCAGCAGGATCGCCACGGCGGCCGCGGTCTGGCGAACCAGGATGCCGACGGCGACGGCCAGCACGGCGGCGAACGCGAACACTAGGCCCGTGCCCGCGACGTTGCGCCACTCGGCGGCGGAGTTGATGGCCATGTCCGCGTCCGGCTTGATCAGCTTGCCGACGCCCCACGAGCCGAAGGCGATCACCTCGCCGACGACGCCCGACACCAGCGCCACGACGACGGTCTTGGCCACGAGCGCCTGCACCCGGCCGGGCACGGCGAGGAAGGTCGCCCGGATCGTGCCGAAGCGGTACTCGGTCGTGACGGCCAGCGCGGCCATGACCATGAGCACGACCATGCCGAAGTTGGTGAACCCCTGCGACACCGGCACCGACAGCGGGAACCGGTCGTCGGTGTTGGCGGCGATCAGCGCGGCCATGCCGATGGTGATCGCCAGCGCCATCCCGACGCACCACCACGGCGAGCGCGTGCTGAAGAGCTTGATCCGTTCGACAGCGAGCAGCGTCACCGGTTCATCCCCGATTCCCGGTCCTCGTGGACCACGGTCGTAACGTTCGCGCATTCCGACGATCTTCGCGAGCCGGAACGGGAAGGAGCTCGGACCACACCCCGAAGGTGATCCGAGCTCCTCCTCCCCCGTTCCCGGCCGTGGCGAGCGACCCCCTAAGACGCTCGCCGCGACCGGTACCGGTTCCCCTCTACGCGTCCCGCTTCTTCGCGACCACGAGTGCCACGACGAGCAGGCCGACGCTGATGGCCGCGAAGTAGGCCAGCGAACCCCACGGTCCGAAGGGGAAGTCGAGCCTCGGCGCTCCCGCGCCCTCGGGGAGGGGAGCGCCGTCGGCGGTCAGGAAGTTGTTGGCGTGCATGAAGGGCATCCACTCCTGGATCTTCACGCCGATCTTGGGGATGAGCCCGATCAGGCTCTCCACCAGCAGCGCGTAGACCAGCAGGATGGCGACCGCCCCCGCGGTCTGCCGGACGAGGATGCCGACCGCGACGGCCAGCACGGCGGCGAGGGCGAACACCAGGCCGGTGCCCGCGACGTTGCGCCACTCCACGGCGGAGTTGATCGCCAGGTCGGCGTCCGGCTTGATCAGCTTGCTGATGCCCCACGAGCCGAAGGCGACGACCTCGCCGACGACGCCCGAGAGCAGGGCGACGACGGTGGTCTTGGCGAGCAGGGCGGGCGTGCGGCCCGGCACCGCGAGGAACGTGGCGCGGATCGTGCCGAAGCGGTACTCGGTCGTGACGGCCAGCGCGGCCATCACCATGATCACGATCATCCCGAAGTTGGAGAAGCCCTGGGAGAGCCCCACGCTCATCGGGAACTCGTCACCGGTGTTGGCGGCGACCAGCGCGGCCAGGCCGACCGTGAGCGCGATGGCGAGCGCCATGCACCACCACGGCGAGCGGGTGCTGAAGAGCTTGATCCGTTCGACGGCGAGCAGAGTCATCAGTTCACTTCCCGATCTCGGCGTGGTACTCGACGGAGTCGCCCGTCAGCTGCATGAAGGCCTGCTCCAGCGAACCGCGCTGCGGGCTCAGCTCGTGCAGCACCACGCCGTTGGCCGCGGCGATGTCACCGATCTGGTCACTGGTCGCGCCCGTGACCGCGAGGGAGCCGTCGTCGTCGTTGCGGACGGTGTAGCCCTTGTCGACCAGCAGCGGGCCGAGCTTGCTCAGGTGCGGGCTGCGCACCAGGACGCTGTTCTCGGTCGCCTTCTCGATGAAGTCCGTCGTGCTGCCCTGGGAGATGATCTTGCCCTTGCCGATCACCACCAGGTCCTGCGCGGTGACGGCCATCTCCGACAGCAGGTGGCTCGACACGAGGACCGTGCGGCCCTCGGCGGCCAGGCTCTGCATGAACTTGCGGATCCAGAGGATGCCCTCCGGGTCCAGGCCGTTCACCGGCTCGTCGAACAGCAGCACCCTCGGGTCCCCGAGCAGCGCCCCCGCGATGCCCAGCCGCTGGGCCATGCCCAGCGAGAACCCGCCCGCGCGCCGCTTGGCGACGCCCCGGAGCCCGACCAGGTCGAGCACCTCGTCGACCCGGCGGTCCGGCAGCCCGTTGGACTTGGCGAGCCACTGGAGGTGCGCCCGCGCCGACCGGTTGGGGTGCACCCACTTGGCGTCCAGCAGCGCGCCGACGGTCCGCAGTGGACGGTCCAGCTCCGCGTACGGCTTGCCGTCGATGAGCGCCCTGCCGCTGGTCGGCCGGTCGAGGCCGAGGATCATCCGCATGGTGGTGGACTTGCCCGCGCCGTTGGGCCCGAGGAACCCGGTCACCCTGCCGGGGGCGATGGTGAAGGACAGGTCGTCCACCGCCACCGTCGTCCCGTACCGCTTGGTGAGGCCGATCGCCTCGATCATGGTTTCTCCCCTTGGCGGCCCGTGCCGTCCACTTGCTGCCCTTGTTGACGCTCTGAATGCTGCCGTGCCGCGGGGGTCCACCACATCGGTCGGTAGTTGATTCCCGTGTGCGACTTCAGTCTTACTGTGTCCGATACCTCGGTCGTACTAATCAGTGGTGACCCTGAGTCGCCCCCTGAGTCTTTCCGGATTTCTCTCAGGGACGACTGCTCTACCGTGGTCGACCATGGGTTACACGGACGCACCTGAAGGCTGGTGGCGCGAGTTCGTCTCGGCCACGCCCGCGAAGACCGGCAAGCTCGCTGTGGTCCGCAAGGACGGCTCGCCGCACGTCTCGCCGATCTGGGTGGACCTCGACGGCGGCACGCTGGTGTTCACCACGAACACCGAGTCGATCAAGGGCAAGGCCATCGCCCGCGACGGCAGGGTCGCCATCTGCTTCGACGACGAGAACCCGCCGTTCGCGTTCGCCACGATCACCGGCCGGGCCGAGATCGACGACGACCGCGAGCAGGTGAAGTACTGGACGGGCCGGATCGGCGGCCGGTACATGGGCGCCGGGCGCGCGGACGAGTTCGCCGAGCGCAACGGCGTCCAGGAGGAGGTCGTGGTCCGCCTCCGGGACATCAAGGTCGTGGCCAAGCTCGACGTCGCGGACTAGGCGGGGAAGTAGCGGTCCAGCACGGCCGCGGCGCCGTCGTCGAAGATCGTCCCGGTGACGGTGTCCGCGGCCTCCTGGACCACGGCGGGCGCCTGGCCCATCGCCACGCCCAGCGCGGCCCAGCGCAGCATCTCGACGTCGTTGCTGCCGTCGCCGATGGCCAGCGTGTCGTCGGCGGACACGCCGAGCCGCACGCGCAGCGCCTCCAGTTCGGCGCCCTTCGTCACGCCCGCGGGCACGGCGGTCAGCCAGGGGACGTGGTGGTCGATGGTCCACTCGACGCCCGGCACGGACACGTCCATCACCCGCAGCGCCATCTCCTCCGGCGTGTGGTCGGCCCAGAAGGCGACCAGCCGCGGGGTCGGCAGGGCGACGAACTCGTCGAACTCGACGAACCGCCGCACGCCCCACAGGTGCCCGTCCGGCCACGGCCCGAGCACCAGGTTGCCCTCGCCGACCAGTTCGGCGGCGTAGGCCGCGCCCGGCAGCAGGTCGGTGAGCTTGGCCACGAGCACGCCGGTGTCGAACGCGGTCCGCTTGACCACGGCGTTCACCGCGCCGTCCCACCAGACCGCGCCGTTGGAGCACAGCACCACGGCGTCCGGGAGGTCGAGCGCCGCGATGACGCGCCGCGCGCCCACGAGGGTCCGGCCGGTCGACAGCACCACGTGCGCCCCGTGGTCCACCGCCCTGGCGATCGCCGCGCGCACGGCCGGGGCAATCTCACTCTCACCCATCCGGGCGATCGTGCCGTCGATGTCGAGTGCGATGAGCCGGGGACGCCAATCGGGTGTGGTCACTGCGTCAAGACTAGTCGGTGGCGTTCATTAATGAACCGTGGTTCACTAACGGCGTGGCCAGACCGAGGACGATCACGGACGAACGCCTCCTGAGCGCCGCGATGGCGTTGATCGGCCGTCGCGGCCCGGAGTTCACGATCGCCGACGTGGCGGCGGAGGCCGGGGTGTCGGTCGGCACGGTCGCCAAGCGGTTCGGGTCGAAGAACGGGCTGATCCAGGAGGTCAGCCGGGTGACCACCCGCGTGGCCGTGGCGCGGATGCGGGACGCGGCGGCGGCCGAGCCCGATCCGGTCGACGGCCTGCGCGCGGCGCTGACCACCCTGTTCGGCGAGCTGGCCGACCCCGAGGTGGCGGCGAACAGCCTCGCGCAGCTCGGGGTGGACCTGATCGACCCGGCCCTGCGCGCGCTGCTGGTCGAGCACTACCGGGCCGTGGAGGACGAGCTGCGCGCGCTCGTCGAGCGGGCCGACCTGCCGGGAGCGCCCGCACCGGCCCTCGCCGCGCGGGTGCTGGCCGGGCTGATCAACGGGATCTCGATGGACTGGTCGATCCGGCCGCGCGGCGCGCTCGCGGACCGGATCGCCGAGGACGTGGACGCGGTGCTGGTGAACTGGAGGAGGAGCTGATGGGGAAACCGTTGTCGGACAAGGTGGCCGTGGTGACCGGCGGGACGAGGGGAGCCGGTAGGGCCATCGCGGTGCAGCTGGGCGCGGCGGGGGCGACGGTGTTCGTCGGCGGCCGCACGACGCGGGAGGGCCGGTCGCCCATCGGGCGGGCCGAGACCATCGACGAGACCGCGGAACTGGTGACGGCCGCGGGCGGTCGGGGCATCGCGATCCGGTGCGACTTCACCGTTCCCGCCGACGTGGACGCGTTCCGCGACCGGATCGAGTCCGAAGTGGACGGCCGGTTGGACGTCCTCGTCGACGACGTGTGGGGCGGCGAGCTGAACGTGGAGTTCAAGCCGTTCTGGGAGGCCGACCTGGACGGGCAGCTCGGCATGTGGCGCAACAGCATGGAGGCGCACTTCGTGGCGCTGCACAAGCTCCTGCCGCTGGTGATCCGGCGGCCCGGCGGGCTCGTGGTCGAGGTGACTGACGGCGACGCCGACTCGCCGTACTCGGGGATGCTCGCGTACGACTCGGTGAAGGCCGGTCTCCGGCGGCTCGCGTTCGGGCTGGCGAAGGACCTGGAGCCGCACGGCGGCACGGCCGTCGCGGTGACGCCGGGGTTCCTGCGGTCCGAGCAGATGCTGGAGACCTTCGGCGTCACCGAGGAGAACTGGCGGGACGCGATCGAGAACGAGCCGCACTACGTGATGGCCGAGACGCCGCACTACCTCGGGCGCGGCATCGCGGCGTTGGCGGCGGACCCGGACCGGGCCCGGTTCGCCGGGCAGACGCTGTCCTCCTGGTCCCTGATGCACGAGTACGGCGTCACCGACCTGGACGGCACCCAGCCGGACTGGGGCCGGTGGAATACCGACGTGGTGTCGACTGGGACCGCTCCCACCAGCGTGGACGCGTCGAAGTACCGCTAGTTGACCTCCACAGGTTTCCGGTACTGGTCTGAACCAGGCATCTCGGTCGTCCGTAGGCCCGATTACGCGACGAAAGGAAGTGACGGCATGAGCCGACGGATGCCCGAGGTAGCGCGAAAGCGGCGCTGGACGATCGCTGCCGGTCTCCTCGTAGTGGTTGGCGCGGGTGCCGGTTCGGCGTTCGCCATGGGTGGTGGCGCTGCCGGTCAGGTCGCCTGCCAGGGCCAGAACCTGACGTTCTCCGCCGAGGGCGGCGCTCCCGGTGTCACGAGCAACCAGTTCAAGGTCGGCACCCAGCTGAAGATCACGAACCTGGACAACAACAAGTCCACGACGGTGCCCGTCACCGGCGTCTCGGGCAGTTGCGCGCTGCTGAACCAGGCCGCCATGGACCAGGTCCGCGAGCAGGGCAAGAACGTGATCCGCAACAACAAGGTCGAGGTCGTGAGCGGTGGAGCGGCGGCCGCTCCCGCGGCGGGCCAGCCCGCCGCCGGACAGCCCGCGGCCGGTGGCGGCGCCTCGGTGTGCCCCGGCAACCTCACGTTCTTCGCCGACAACGCCGCGCCCGGCGTGACGAGCAACAAGTTCCCCGTCGGGACGCAGCTGAAGATCACGAACCTGGACAACAACAAGTCCACGACCGTGCCCGTCATCGGCACGTCGGCCAGCTGCGCGCTGCTGAACACCGCCGCGATGGACCAGGTCCGCGAGCAGGGCAAGAACGTGATCCGCAACAACAAGGTCGAGGTCGTCGGCGGTGGCGCCGCGGCCCAGCCCGCCGCCGGTCAGCCCGCCGCGAACCCGCCCGCCGCGCAGCCCGCGACCGGCCAGGTCGTCTGCAACGGCTCCACGGTCACGCTCTCCGGTGAGGGCGGCGCGCCCGGCGCCAGCAGCAACCAGTTCCCCGTCGGCACCAAGCTCAAGGTGACCAACCTGGACAACAACAAGTCCACCACGGTCAGCGTCACCGGCGCCTCGGGCAGCTGCGCGCTGCTGAACAACGCGGCCTTCGAGCAGGTCCGCGAGCCCGGCAAGTTCCTGATCCGCAACGCCCGCATCGAGAAGGTGAGCTAGGGATCTCCACACCCCCGGCCGGTGTCGTGACGCGTAACGCCACCGGCCGGGCAGGAGGCCTCAGACGTCCCCCGGACGAACCAGTCCGGTCTCGTAGGCCAGCACCACGGCCTGCACGCGGTCCCTGATCTCCAGCTTCGACAGGATCCGCCCCACGTGGGTCTTCACGGTCGCCTCGGACAGGAACAGCTTCCGGGCCAGCTCCGTGTTCGACAGGCCCTTCGCGATCAGCACCAGGACCTCGCGCTCCCGCTCGGTGAGCACGTCCAGCACGGTCGCGTCGCGCAGCTCACCACCGCCCTCCCCGAGGAACCGGCTCAGCAGGCGCTTCGTCACGCTCGGCGAGACCACGGCGTCGCCGCTGGCCACCGCCCGCAGCGCCGACACCAGGTCGCCGGGCGGGGTGTCCTTCAGCAGGAACCCGCTGGCCCCGTTGCGCAGCGCGGACAGCGCGTACTCGTCCATGTCGAACGTGGTCATCACGAGCACCTTGGACGTCCCCGCCTCGGCGATCCGCTTGGTCGCCTCCACGCCGTCCAGCACGGGCATCCGGACGTCCATCAGCACCACGTCGGGGCGCAGCTGGTCGGCGAGCTGCACGGCGTCGAGGCCGTCGGCGGCCTCCCCCACCACGTCGATGTCGGGTTGGGCGCCGAGCACCATGCGGAAACCCATGCGCATGAGCTCTTGGTCGTCGACGAGCAGTACACGGATCACGCTGATCACCCTAGGACGCCGTCAGCGGGAGCACGGCGCGAACCCGCCAGCCGCCGCCCGGATTGGGGCCCGCCTCGAGCGTGCCGCCCAGCACGCCCGCGCGTTCGCGCATGCCGATCAGCCCGTTGCCGCCGGACACGGCCACCAGGTCGTGCGGCGTGCCGAAGCCGTTGTCGGTCACCTCGATCACGACCTTCTCGTCGGTGCGCAGCACCTTCACCACGGCGTTCGCCCCGGTGCCCGCGTGCTTGAGCGTGTTGGTCAGCGCCTCCTGGACGATCCGGTAGACGCCGAGGCCGAGCCCGGCGGGCAGGTGCTCCACGTCGCCGGTGATCTCCAGCCGCACCGGCAGGCCCGCGGCCCGGCAGTTCTCGGCCAGGTTGTCCAGCTCGCGCGCGTCCGGCTGCGGCGCCCACTGCGTGCCGGACTGGTCCTCGCTGCGCAGCACGCCGAGCAGCCTGCGCAGCTCGGTCAACGCCTGCCTGCCGGTGTCCGAGATCGTCTTGACGGCGGCCTCGGCGAGTTCGGGCTTGGTCCGGATCGCGTAGCCCGCGCCGTCGGCCTGCACCACCATCACGCTCACCGCGTGCGCCACCACGTCGTGCAGCTCGCGGGCGATCCGCGACCGCTCCTCGCCCACGGCGATCCGCGCCTGCTGGTCGCGCTCGGTCTCCAGGAGCTTGAGCCGCTGCTCCAGCTCCGAGTGGTAGGCCCGTCTGGCCCCGACGAACTCGCCGAGCGCCCAGCTGAACCCGAAGATCACCGCGACCAGGAACGTGAGGATCACCGCCGAGGCGGGTTCGGCGATCCGCCAGATCGCCCAGATGAACGTCCCGACGAACAGGGCCATCGTGTAGACGAGCCCCTGCTGGCGGTCGACGTACGCCACGATCGTGTACAGCGCCACGGCCAGCGCGAAGTCGCCCGCACGCGCCGGGATGCCGTCGTTCATGCCGCCGTGGGTCATGAGCTGGAGGAACGCGCCGAACAGGATCACGTAGCTGCTGCCGAGCGGGTACTTCCGGCGGAACGCGACGGGGACCACGAGCAGCAGCCCGACCAGGAAGAGCACCCCGCCGGAGACCGGCGCCCGGCCCGCGAACGCGCTGAGGTCGGCCAGGAAGAGGAGCCCGGCGATCAGGGAGTCCCCGAACACCGGGTGGGCTCGCATCCACAAGCTCAACCTCTGCACGACGCAAGGTTAGGTACCGGTCGAACTGTTCGCGTCGCGCCACGGGCTGAACCCGCGTACCTCTCCAGTCTGATCCCGACACCCCTCGTTCACCCGGTGGTGGCGTGGAGCGGGCCGGTGTGCCATCTTTGTATCAAGGACTTGGTGCAAAGCGCGGGGGCGACGTGTACATCTGGATCCAGCTGGGCGTGCAGGGGTTCGTCGGCCTGATGCTCCTGATCGCGCTGTGGCCGACGGACAAGACCGCGGCGAAGGTGCTGCGCAAGTGGCACGTGGCGGACCCGACGCCCGCGCAGGTCGCCGAGTCGAAGGTGTACCTGAAGCGGCGACGGCTGCTGTACCCGTGGCTGTTCCTGGCCATCGGCTACGGCGCGTCCAAGCTCCTGCCCGCCGCCGACTACTTCGTCCCGCAGATCCTGCTGACCGTGCTCGCGGGGATGCTGCTGGCCGAGCTGATCTCCGCCGCCCGGCCGACGAGGGGACCGCGCCGGGTGGCCGTGCTGGCGCCCCGCCGCGTGGTCGACGTCGTGCCCGCGTGGGGCCTGGTCGTGTTCGGGGCCGCCGCCGTCGCGCTGGCGGTCGCGCTCGTGGTGGCCCGCCCGGTCCCGGTGCCGAGCCTGATCGCGTTGGCGGCGGTGGTCCTGGCGGTCACCGGCGCGGTCCGGCTCGCCGTGCGGCGGCCGACCAGCGGCGACGAGGCCGTGGACGCGGCGCTGCGGGTCCGCAGCGGGCGTGTCGCCCTCGGCCTCGGCCTGGCGATGACGGGGATGCTGGTCGGGGGCTCGTCGCCCGGCGGGTTCGCGCTGCTCGCCCTGTGCGTGGTGCTGATCGGGCTCGGCTGGAACCTGGTCACGCCCCCCGTGCGCGCCGAAGCGCCCGTCCGGGGATGACCGAGCCGCCGAGGATCGTGGTGGACGTGGAGAGCGGCGTCCCGCCGTGGCGCCAGGTCCGCGACCAGATCACCCGCCTCATCGTCCACGGCTGGCTGCCGACCGGGTCGCGGCTGCCGACCATCCGGCAGCTCGCGGGCGACCTCGGCATCGCGCCGGGCACGGTCGCGCGCGCCTACCGCGAACTGGAGTCCGGCGGGGTGCTGAGCACCGGCAGGCGGCAGGGGACCGTTGTGGCCTCCGTGCCCGCGGCGGCCCCGGACGCGCTCGAGGCCGCCGCGGCGGAGTTCGCCACGACGGCCAGGGCGTTGGGGATCGGGGTGGAGGACGCGGTGGCGGCGCTGCGCGCGGCCTACTTCGTCGAGTAGGGCTTCTCCGCCGTGCGGGACTCCTGGACGGGGAGGGACTCCCGGACGGGCGTCGTCTCGACGACCTCGGTGGTCCTCCGGACCGGCGGCGACTGGACGCGCGACTCGGGGACGCCCCGGTGCCGCTCGTCGAACTGCCGGTGCTCCTCGGCCATCTCGTCGACCATCGCCTGCTGGAGCTGCCGGTCGCGGATGCGGGCGAGGATCGCCATCGTCGCGCCGTGCGCCAGTGCGAGGAGCAGCAGCACCATGCCGAGGCGGAACACCACGTTCTGCACGGGGTCGCCGGTCTGGACGTCGATCGTGGAGAGCATGGCGAGCAGGCCCAGCACCACGAGGTGGAACAGGACGGCGACGAGCCGGTTCATCGACCGCGCCGACTCCTCGTTGCCGTACGCCTTGGTCAGGTAGCCCCGGCCGCTGAAGTAGATCAACTGACCGTCGATGACGACGAGCACGACACCGAGCAGCAGGAAGACCGCATAGCCCTGGTCCATCGACCTCGCTCCCTCCACGAACGCCGAACGCGAACGTCGTCGGCCGAGTACCCGTGCGGCCGGTACCCGAAACCGAACCCGCACCGCGGTACACCCGGTCGTGGCACGATCTGGCCGTGACCACGGCGACAGGGCGACAGCTGGCCGGACCGCTCTCGGCGGCCGTCGCGACCCTGTGCGTGTCGCTCCAGCCGCAGGTGTCCGCGGAGACCGCCGCGGGGTTCCGCGAGGTGCTGCGCAGGCTGTCCGCTCCGTTGCAGGTCGCCATCGCGGGCCGGATCAAGTCCGGCAAGTCCACGCTGGTCAACGCCCTGATCGGCCGCCGGGTCGCGCCGACGGCGGTGGGCGAGTGCACCCGGCTGGTGACCCGCTTCCAGTACGGCACGGTCGACCGGATCGAGGTGATCTTCACCGACGGCCGCAAGCAGGTGCTGCCGTTCGACGCGGAGGGGATGATCCCGGCGTCGCTGGGCGTCGACGTGACCGAGGTGTCGCACATCGAGGCGTACCTCACCAACGCGGTGCTGCGGGACCTGACCGTGATCGACACCCCCGGCCTCGGCTCGCTGGACGCCGCGTCCGTGGCCCGCACCGAGGAGCTGCTCGGCGCGGCGGGCGACCTGGACCCGGTGTCGCGCAACGCCGTCGCGGGCGCGGAGGCCGTCCTCTACGTCGTGACGCAGGGCGTGCGGGCCGACGACCACCAGGCGCTGGCCGCGTTCACCGCCGCCACCGCGAGCCGCGAGGCCGGTCCGGTGAACGCGATCGCCGTGCTGAACAAGGCCGACACCATCGCGCCCGAGTCGGTCGACGGCTCCGACGGCGACGTCTGGAAGGCCGCGCTGCTGCTCGCGGAGAAGCAAGCGCGGATCCTCAAGCCGAGGGTCGCGGACGTGCTGCCGGTGATCGGCCTGGTCGCCGAGTCCGCCGAGACGGGCGGGTTCACCGCGGCCGACGCGGACGCGCTGCGCCAGGTCGCGGCGCTCGACGCCGACACCCTCGAGATGATGCTGATGTCCGCGGACCTGTTCACCAGCTGGGAGTGCGACGTCCCGGCGGGGGTGCGGGTGCGGCTGGTGGAGCGGCTCGACCTGTACGGCGTGCGCTGCGCGTTGACGGCGCTGGCCGCCGAACCCGCGATCACGGCGGGGGCGCTGCGGCGCAAGCTCCTCGACTCCTCCGGCCTCGACGGCGTGCGCGGCAAGCTGAACGCGGTGTTCCGCGCCCGCGCCGACGGCATCAAGGCCGCCGCCGCGCTCGCGTCCGTGACCGCGCTGGCACAGGCGTCCGGCGACGCGGGCGAGCGGCAGCGCGTGCACAACGCCATCGAGGTGCTGCTCGCCAAGCCGGAGGCGCACCAGCTGCGGCTGCTGGAGGCGTTGACGCTGGTGACGTCCGGCGCGGTGGCGATGCCCGCGGAGCTGGCCGAGGAGGTGCTGCGGGTCGGGGGCAGCCCGCACATCCCGGACCAGCTCGGGCTGCGCGGCAGACCGCTGCCGGAACTCCTCGCGTACGCCCTGGCGCGCGCGGGCTGGTGGCGGTCGTGGGCGTCGTTCGGCGCGACGCCCGCGCAGAGCCGGGTGGCGCACGTGGTGCACCGGGCGTACTTCCTGATCTGGCAGCAACTCCGCGGCGGGGGGCAGCGATGAGCGTGGACGGAACCGGGGCGGGGGCGCCCGCGTCGCAAGCGGGTGTGGCGGCACCCATGATGGAGACCATCGGCGACGAACTGCTGGACCAGGCGCTGGCCGAGCGGCGCGCGCTGGTGCAGCTCTGCCTGTACGCGCTGGACCGGGCCCGCAGCGCCGGGGTCGTGGAGCGCATCGAGGCGGGGCTCGCGGACATCGGGGTGCGCGCGGTGCGCCCGGACGGCGACCGCTTCGACCCGTCCCGGCACGAGGCCGGCGGGGTCGTCCCGACCGACGACCCGTCGCTGGAGGGCGTGGTCGCCGAGACCGAGGTCGTCGGCTTCGTCGACCGCGAACGCCCGCTGCGCCCGCCGATCGTCACGGTCTACACGGCGAAGGCCTGACCCGGTGACGCTGCCGCAGACCGTCAAGCAGGCCAGGGAGAAGCTGACCGCCCTGGTCCGCGAGGTCGACCCGAAGGCGGCCGACTGGGTCGACGGGGTCCGCGGCGAGCGGGGTCGCACGCCGACCGTGGTCGTCGTCGGCGAGACGAACCGCGGCAAGAGTTCCCTGGTCAACGCCCTGCTGGCCACGCCGGGCCTGTCGCCGGTCGACGCCGAGGTCGCGACCAGCACGTACCTGGTGTTCCAGCACGGCGAGCGGTGGGCCGCCCGCGCCTGCTACCCCGGCGTCCTGGAGCCGGTGCCGTTCGACCGGGCCGAGCTGGTCGACTGGGTGTCGGCCGCCCACGAGCTGCCCGAGGGCGAACTGCCGCCGCGGTACGTGGAGGTCGACGCGCCCGTGCCGCTGCTGGAGCGGATGTCGCTCGTGGACACCCCCGGCGTCGGCGGGCTGGACGCGGCGCACGGCGAGCTGGCGCTGGAGGCGGCCGCGTCCGCGACCGCGCTGCTGTTCGTGGTCGACTCGTCGGCGCCGTTCACCAGGGGCGAGCTGGCGTTCCTGCACGCCGTCGGCGAACGCGTGGAGACGGTCGTGTTCGCCCTGACCAAGACGGACCAGTTCCGCGGCTGGCGGGAGCTGCTGGCCGCCAACAAGGCCCTGCTGTCGGAGCACGCGCCGAGGTTCGCCGACGCCGTCTTCCACCCCGTGTCGTCGCGGATGTTCGAGATGGCCGCCAAGGCCCCGAACCCCGACGCCGCCGCGATGCTGCGCGAGCGCTCCGGCATCGCGGGCCTTCAGTCGGCGTTGCAGGAGCTCGTCGTCGGCCGCGCCTCGATGCTGGCCGAGGCGAACACCCTGCGCGCGCTGGCGACCGTGCTGGCCGAGTTCGACGTCCGGTTGGCGGGCGAGCAGCGCGCGTTGAGCACGGGCGAGGAGGAGGCGGAGGTCCTGCGGGCCCGGCGCGAG
The DNA here is from genome assembly GCF_042738955.1 of Umezawaea sp. NPDC059074. Taxonomy (NCBI): domain Bacteria; kingdom Bacillati; phylum Actinomycetota; class Actinomycetes; order Pseudonocardiales; family Pseudonocardiaceae; genus Umezawaea; species Umezawaea sp. NPDC059074. The sequence goes on along the minus strand of NZ_JBHYHC010000014.1, from coordinate 54,413 downwards.
GAGCTGAACGCGCAGCGCCGCACGTCCACCAGGGGTTGGCAGCTGACGCTGCGCGGCGAGGTCCAGCGGGCCCGCGTGGAGTGCTCGCACGAGGTCAGCAGGCAGGTCCGGGACGTGCAGACCTGGTTCCGCCAGGCGATCGACGTGGCCGACCGCGAGACCCTGACGTCGTTGCCGCAGCAGGTGGACGCGGCGTTGCAGGTCGTCTCCGGCAGGCTCAGCGCCCTCCTCGCCGCCAGACTGGCCCAGGTCACCGACGCGTCCTTGGCGGACCTGTTCTCCCCCGACGAGCTGGCGGTGATCCGCGCCCAGTTCGCCCGCGACGGCCAACCGGTCGTGCTGCGCCCGCCGGACAAGCGCCCGCCGACCGCCGAGGACAAGCTGCTGGTGTTCATGGGCGTGTCCGGCGGTCTCGGCGCGGGCAGGCTCGCCGCGCTGCCGCTGGCGGGCTTCGGCGTGGCCGCCCTGAACCCGATCGTCCTGCCGGTCACCCTCGTCCTCGGTCTGGGCGCGGGCTGGTGGATGGCCAGGACCCGCAAGCACAGCGCGGACAAGCAGCACCTCAAGCAGTGGCTGTCCGACGCCATCGCCGACGCCCGCTCCACCGTCGACCAGGTCGTGGCGGAGCAGCTCATCGCCGCCGAGCAGCACCTGTCCCTCGCCCTCGACGAGGCGCTCGGCAAGCGCGTGGAGGCCATCGAGGCCGAACTCCGCGACGTCGACAAGGCGCTCCGCATGGAAGCGGGCGAACGCGGCCGCGAACTCCAGACCGTCACCCGCCGCCAGGCCGAGATCCGCGCCGGCCGCACCCAGATCGACCAACTCCTGAGCCGCATCCGCGCGGTTCGGGACCGGGCCTGAAGAACTCGCGCCTGACGGTTCGACGTTCCGGCTGCGGGGCGTGCGGACCGCGGAGGGCTCCGACACCGTGCTGATGAGCTGCGAAATGGGTGCGTGACGTCACGTTCGGAACCGAATCGGCCTACCGTGGGTCGTACCGGTACGCGACGCGCAGGAGGGTGACCCGGTGTACATCGACGAGAACGGCGGAGCCGACGGCGAGCTCAAGGTCACCGTCGAGGGCGAGGAGTACACCGCCGAGACGACCTACGACCTCGACCACGACGGTGTCGAGGACAGCGCGGTCGTGGAGACCGACGACGGCGGGCACCTGGCGTTCACCGACTCGGACCACGACGGTGACGCGGACCTGATGAGCACGTTCGACCGCGACGGGAACCTGGTGGCGCAGGCCAGGTTCGACGGGCACTCGGGGGAGTGGATCGCGGTCGACCCGGCGGACGCGCACGAGCAGACGAACGCGAACGCGGGCCACACGATGGTCGTGGACACGGACAAGGGCGAGCAGAACGTCGGCGTCCCGACCGAGGACACCGACGGAGACGGCCGGGCCGACACCGCCGTGGTGAAGGACGAGCAGGGCGACACCTGGCTGTTCACCGACGTGGACGGGGACGGCAAGGCGGACCTCGCGACGGAGATCACGACCGACGGCGAGGTCACCATGACCAAGCACACGGCCGAGGACACGTGGACCGAGGTCGAGCGCGGGCACATCGACTCGAACGGCAAGTACGTGCCGGACAGCAAGAGCGGCGTGCTGTCCGACGAGGACGCGTGGCTCGACGACCGCGAGGAGCCGTTCGGCGCGGTTTCCGGCGTCGTGCGAATCGATTCCACGACGGGGCAATGGATCAGTCCTAACTAGACCCGACACGGGGTTCTGGTGGACTCGGAACAGAATCCCACCGGAACGCTCACTGGACTGGACCATTGAGAGCGTTCCCACGAGTGACGTGAAAAGTGGCCCGTGTGCTGTTCGACGCACGCGGGCCACTTGATTTTCGCTGGATAAAGCGCAGGTCACACTTTTTCCCGTTGGGTAAACGGGTGCTGAATCGATTCCAGAATCGGTCTTGTGAGGGAGCCGACAGGTCAGCTCTCGGTAACCGGGGATTAACCCGGCTATCTTCGGTGCATCCCCTTCACAGCACGTCCGGTTCCCGCCGGACGTTGTGGAGCTATTTCCGAGGACGTTGTCGTCCCACGCCGGACGACGACGTCCATGTGGGCTGTGGCGCAGTCAGGAGACGAGACGAGATGACGGCAGTGACCATTCCCGGTCTCGACAAGGCACCTACCAACCATGCAGGCCTGTTGTCCTGGGTCCGCGAAGTAGCCGATCTGACCTGTCCCGACGAGGTCGTGTGGGCGGACGGAACCGAAGCGGAATGGACACGGCTCACCGGAAAGCTCGTCGACGCCGGAACGTTCGTGCCTCTGAAGAAGAAGCCGAACTCGTTCTGGGCGGCTTCCGACCCGACCGACGTGGCGCGGGTCGAGGAGCGCACGTACATCTGCTCCGTTGACGAGGCCGACGCGGGCCCCACCAACAACTGGATGAACCCTTCCGAGATGAAGGCGATCATGACCGAGCTCTACCGGGGCTCGATGCGCGGTCGCACGATGTACGTGATCCCGTTCTGCATGGGGCCGCTCGACGCGGACGAACCCATGCTGGGCGTGGAGATCACCGACTCCGAGTACGTGGTCGTGTCCATGCACATCATGACCCGCATGGGCGACAAGGCGCTCGCGAAGTTCGGCGAGGACGCCAAGTACGTGAAGGCGCTGCACTCGATCGGCGCCCCGCTGGAGCACGGCCAGGCGGACGTGCCGTGGCCCTGCAACGACACGAAGTACATCACCCAGTTCCCCGAAGAGCGGACGATCTGGTCGTACGGCTCGGGCTACGGCGGCAACGCCCTGCTGGGCAAGAAGTGCTACTCGCTGCGCATCGCCTCGGTGATGGCGCGCGACGAGGGCTGGCTCGCCGAGCACATGCTGATCCTCAAGCTCACCTCGCCGGAGAGCAAGGTCTACTACATCGCCGCGGCGTTCCCGTCGGCGTGCGGCAAGACCAACCTGGCGATGCTGGAGCCGACCATCCCCGGCTGGAAGGTCGAGACCCTGGGCGACGACATCGCCTGGATGCGCTTCGGCAAGGACGGGCAGCTCTACGCGGTCAACCCGGAGAACGGCTTCTTCGGCGTCGCCCCCGGCACGGACTACCACACGAACCCGAACGCGATGCGCACGATCGCGAAGGGCAACTCGCTCTTCACGAACGTCGCCCTGACCGACGACGGCGACGTGTGGTGGGAGGGCATGGGCGAGCCCCCGGCCCACCTGACCTCGTGGAAGAAGCAGGACTGGACGCCGGACGGCGGCGAGCTGTCGTCGCACCCGAACTCCCGCTACTGCACGCCGATCGAGCAGTGCGACATCAAGGCGCCGGAGTGGGACGACCCGAAGGGCGTGCCGATCTCGGCGATCTTCTTCGGCGGCCGCCGCGCCACGACGATCCCGCTGGTCACCGAGTCGCGCGACTGGCAGCACGGCGTGTTCATGGGCGCCACGCTGTCCAGCGAGACGACCGCCGCCGCCACCGGCAAGGTCGGCGTCGTGCGCCGCGACCCGATGGCGATGCTGCCGTTCATCGGCTACAACGCGGGCGACTACTTCAAGCACTGGCTGGAGGTCGGCAAGAACGCCGACGCCGACAAGCTGCCGAAGATCTTCTACGTCAACTGGTTCCGCCGCGGCGAGGACAAGCGCTTCCTGTGGCCCGGTTTCGGCGAGAACTCGCGCGTCCTGAAGTGGGCGATCGAGCGGCTCGAGGGCAAGGCCACCGCCGTGGAGACGCCCATCGGCCACGTGCCGACGGCCGACGCGCTGGACCTCGACGGCCTGGACGCCTCGACCGAGGACATCGCGACCTCGCTGGCCGTGGACGTGGACGAGTGGAAGGCCGAGATCCCGCTCATCGAGGAGTGGTTCACCAAGATCGGTGACAAGCTGCCGACCTCGCTGCGCGACGAGTTCGACGCACTGAAGCAACGCCTCGGCTGACAGCCCGAGGTGGGGACAGGAAGACCCGGTGGCCAACGGCGTCCACCGGGTCTTCCGCTGTTGTGCACAACTATCCACACGTCTTGAGCAGGGCGGATCCGAAGTTGTCCACAGCCTGTGCATGGATCTGTGCACAGGCTGTGGAGAAGGTCAGACGACCCCGACGAGCGCCACGGCCTGGTTCACGATGTCCCGCCGCTGCGCCTCGAACGCCGCGTCGGTCAGCGCCGCCGGGTCGACCGGCTGGCCGAGCACCGGCGTGTGCAGGTGGCCGCCGAGCACGGCCGTCGCGCCGAGGCCGGTCCGCACGCGGTTGGCGCGGTACATGCTCTCGTTGGACAGGTAGTCGCCCCCGCCGCCGGACGCCGCCGCCGCGCCGGGCGTGGGCTCGTCGCTGCGGCACGACATCGGGCCGGTGCCGGGGACGCTGCCGATCGGCCACTCGCAGAAGGACCGGTTGAGCTGCACCGGGAACGGCGCCGTGCCCGCGTCGATCATCTTCTGGAACGGCAGCGTGGTCTCGATGAACTCGGTCGCGGGCTGCGGCCAGCCCGCCGCGTCCGGCACCGGGCCGCGCGCGGACACGTCGTTGTTGTCCGGGAACCCGCCGCGCCACCGCGACGCCCAGCGCTCCACGTCGAACCGCCCCGGCCTGCCCTGGCTGATCGTCACGAACGCGTCCGGCGTGGTCCTCGCCTTCAACGCCGTGCCGTAGACCGCTTCCACGACGCCCTCGTCGAACGCGCCCCACAGCACCGGCAGCACGGCGGCCTGGACGACGACCTTGCCCTGCGGGGTGTCGAACACCTTGCCGTCGAGCTGGAGCGCCGCCGCGCCCGCCGGGTTGCCCCGCCGCACGGAGGAGCCCTGGAGCTGGAACGGGTCGAAGCCGGTCACCACGATCTTGCGCACCCCCGGCTGCGCGGGGAACCGCACGTCGGGGACACCGCGGGAGGCGCGGTCGACGGTTTCGAGGAGCTTGCCGCGGTCGGCCGCGCCCAGGGTGAACCGGGGCGTCCACTGCCGCAGGGCCCTCGTCAGGTGCAGGCGCGCCCAGTACAGCGGCCGGTCGTCGTAGGCGTCCCACGTGGGCTGGGTGCTCTGCGCCCGCGTGACGGCGGCCTTCCACAGGTCGTTGCCCGCCAACGCGACGAGCTGCTGGGCGGCGCGCGTCGAGCGGGTGGCGCACAGCCGGTCGGTGAACGACCTCACGCTCGCGTCGAAGCCCGCCAGCCGGACCAGTTCGGGTCCGACGGCAGGGCCTCCGGTGACGAGCACGTCGTCGAGGCGCTGCTCCTCGACGCTCAGGGGTGCGGCGGGGTCGAAGCAGGCGCGGGCGTCCTGTTGGGCGGAGGCGACGCCCGGAGCCACGAGCAGGGACAGGGCGACCGCGGCGGGCACGAGCGCGCGCAGTCGGTGGGTGTGTTCACGGATCACGCTGTGATCGTTTCCGATCACCGAGCGTGGCGGTAGCCCATGAACTCGGCTCAGGCCGTCAGCCTGCGGTTTTCCAGGCTGAAAGGTTTTAACTTCACACCTGCCGCCGTCAACGCGGTCCGCGCCGCGTCCGCGATGGCCACCGCGTTCGGGGTGTCGCCGTGCACGCAGAGGGAGTCGACCCTCGCCCGGATCCGGCGGCCGTCGACGCTGGTCACCGTGCCCTCGGTGGCCAGTTGGACGCACCGGCGGGCGATCTCCGCCGGGTCGTGCAGCACCGAGCCGGCCTGGTCGCGCGGCACGAGCGTGCCCGCCGCCGTGTACGCGCGGTCGGCGAACGCCTCGAACCGCACCGGCAGCCCGGCGACGTCGGCGCGCTTGAGCCACACCGCGCCGGGCATCCCCAGCACGGTGAGCGCCGGGTCGTAGGCGCGCACCGCGTCGACCACGGCGTCGGCCTGCGCCTCGTGCCGGACCAGCGCGGTGTACAGCGCGCCGTGCGGTTTCACGTACCCGATCCGCACGCCCGCGGCCCGCGCGCACGCGTCCAGCCCGCCGAGCTGGTAGAGCACCTCGGCCGTCAGCGTGGCGGGGGCGACGTCGACGAACCGCCGCCCGAACCCGGCCAGGTCGCGGTAGCCGACGTGCGCGCCGATCGCGACGCCGCGCTCGGCGGCCAGCAGGCAGGTGCGCAGCATCGTGTCCGGGTCGCCCGCGTGGAAGCCGCACGCCACGTTCGCGCTGGTCACGATGTCGAGCAGGGCCTCGTCGTCGCCGAGGCTCCAGTGGCCGAAGCCCTCGCCCAGGTCCGCGTTGAGATCCACGGGTCGCACCTCCCTGAGGAAGAAGGGTAAGGATTGTTCAACAATCCTTCAATACTCCAAACCGGTAAGATGGGCGGATGACCACGGCGCCGTCGCACGACTGGTTGGGCACCCTCGCGGAAGACCGCCTGAGCCAGGACCGGGCCCGCGCCGAACGGGTCGCCGACAAGCTCCGCGACCGGATGCTCGACGGCGAGCTGCTCCCCGGCCTCCAGCTCAACGAGAAGGCCATCTCCGAAGCACTCGGCATCTCCCGCAACACGCTGCGCGAGGCGTTCCGGCTGCTCACCCACGAACGCCTGCTGGTGCACGAGCACAGCCGCGGCGTCTTCGTGTGCGAACCGGGCGTCGCGGAGGTCGCGGACATCTACGCCGCCCGCCGGGTGATCGAGTGCGGCGCGATCCGCCGCTGGGCCGACGCGGGCGAAGGGGCCCGCCAGGGCGTGCGCGACGCCGTCGAGTTCGGCGTCCGCGGGGCGAGGTCGGACAACTGGCTCGACGTCGGCACGGCCAACATCCGCTTCCACCGGGCGATCACCGCGCTCGCGGGCAGCCTCCGGCTCGACGAGGAGGTGCAGCGGCTGCTCGCCGAACTGCGGCTGGCGTTCCACGTGATGGGCAACCCGCGCGAGTTCTACCAGGACTACCTGCCGATGAACCAGGCCATCCTCGCCCTGCTGGACGCCGATTCCGTCGCCGAGGCCGAGGTCGAACTGCTCCGGTACTTCGACACGGCCGAGTCTCATTTGGTCACTAGGCTGTCCGGCCGTTAGTTGGTCACGATTCGGTCGTTCAATCCGTAGTCGGTCCACTCGACACGGTGACGCTCAACACCCCTCCGGCTTAACATCTCGAAACACCTGAGTAACCAGGGCCGTACGGAGGGGCACCATGCCTTCTGCTCCACAGACCAGCGGTTTGCGCTGGAGCAACTGGAACCTGCTGCTGCTGGTTCCGCTGCTGATGTTGATCACGCCGTTCTTCAACTTCGCGAAACCCGCGGTGTTCGGCTTGCCGTTCTTCTACTGGTACCAGTTCGCGTTCGTCCCCGTGGGGGTCGTGTGCGTGGGCCTGGTGTTCCTGAGGACCAGGGACGAACCGGTGGAGCACGGAGCCGACCACCTCGCGGTCGACGACCTCGACGAAGGCGACTCGAAGAAGGGCAAGCGCTGATGCGGTGGACCGAGCTGGTCGTGTTCACGATCTTGTTCCTGCTGGTGACGGTGCTGGGGTTCTTCGCGGCGAGGTGGCGGCAGGGCAGCACCCTGGAACACCTGGACGAGTGGGGGCTCGGCGGCCGCAAGTTCGGCTCGTGGATCACCTGGTTCCTGGTGGGCGGCGACCTCTACACGGCTTACACGTTCGTGGCGGTGCCCGCGCTGATGTTCGGCGCCGGGGCGATGGGCTTCTACGCCCTGCCGTACACGATCATCCTGTACCCGATCGTCTTCCTGCCCCTGGTCCGGATGTGGTCGGTGTCGCGGGTGCACGGGTACGTGACGCCCGCCGACTTCGTGCGCGGCCGCTACGGCTCGCACTGGCTGGCGCTGATCGTCGCCATCACCGGCATCGTCGCGACCATGCCGTACATCGCGCTCCAGCTCGTCGGCCTGGAGGCCGTGCTGCGCACGATGGGCCTCAACGGCGGCGGCATCCTCGGCCACCTGCCGCTGTTCGTCGCGTTCGTCGTGCTGGCGCTGTACACCTACCAGTCCGGCCTGCGCGCGCCCGCGCTGATCGCGTTCGTCAAGGACGGCCTGATCTACCTGGTGATCATCGTCGCGGTGGTCTACCTGCCGAGCAAGTTCGGCGGCTGGGGCGGCGTCTTCTCCGACGCGCAGGCGAAGTTCGACAAGACGCCCGCGTTGACCGACGGCACGCTGTTGAACGCCAACAACCAGCTCCAGTACGTGACCCTGGCGCTCGGGTCGGCGTTGGCGCTGTTCCTGTACCCGCACTCGCTCACCGGCATCCTCGCGTCGCGCGGCCGCAAGGTGATCAAGCGGAACATGGTGGCGCTGCCCGCGTACTCGCTGCTGCTGGGCCTGCTGGCGCTGCTCGGCTACGTCGCCATCAGCGCGGGCGTCAAGCCGATCACCAACCAGGCCACGGGCCGCCCGGACACGAACACCATCGTGCCGGTGCTGTTCGGCCAGGAGTTCCCGTCGTGGTTCGCGGGCATCGCGTTCGCCGCCATCGGCATCGGCGCGCTGGTCCCGGCGGCGATCATGTCGATCGCCGCGGCGAACCTGTGGACCCGCAACATCTACAAGGAGTACATCAAGAAGGGCGCCACCCCGGCGCAGGAGGCGAAGCAGGCCAAGCTGGCCTCGCTGGTGGTGAAGTTCGGCGCGGTCGCGTTCATCCTGTTCATCGACCCGCAGTTCTCCATCGACCTCCAGCTCATCGGCGGCGTCATGATCCTCCAGACGCTGCCCGCCGTGGCCATCGCGCTCTACACGCGCTGGCTCCACGTGTGGGGCATGATCGCGGGCTGGGTCGTCGGCATGGGCTGGGGCATGTACCTGCTGTACACGATCCCGAACGCGGCGGCTGGCAAGAACCACTTCGGCGGTTCCGCGCTGTCGCTGAGCAAGCTCTCGCTGCTCGGCTACCACCCGTTCGGCACGTCCAGCGTGCAGATCTACGTCGGTTTCGTCGCCGTCGTGGCGAACGTCGTGGTCGCGGTCCTCGTCACGCTGATCGCCCGCAAGCTGCGGGTGTTCAACGGCACCGACAAGACCGCCCCCGCCGACTACCACGTCGACGAGGACAGCCCGCGCGTCAAGGCGATCGCGGCGCACTAGTCGGTCCGAGGGCCGCCGGGGTTCCCCCTCCGGCGGCCCTCACGCCTGCTGCCTGGCCCGGAACTGCGAGGCCTTCGCCCGGTTCCCGCACTTCTTCATGTCGCACCACCGCCGCGCCCCGCGCCGCGAGTGGTCCACGTACAGGCGCGTGCACGTCTCCGCGCCGCACTCCCGCACCTCGACGGCCAGCGGCCGTGCGAGCAGGGCCACCGCCGCCCGGCCGATCGTCGCGAGCACCGCGTCCACGTCGCCGGTCCGCGTCACCGCGCCCTCCGAGCCGAGGCCGACCACGACCGGTGGCCGCGCCGCCCTGTCGTTGAGCAGCGCCAGGTTCCCGTAGTCCTCGCCGTCGCGCGCCGCGCAGGCCAACCGGTAGACCTCCTCCCGCAGCTGCACGGCGTCCTCCAGTGCCAAGGCGTCCACGTCCGGCGCGACGTCGAGCAGTCCCGCCGCGGTGATCCACGCGGCCAGGTCGGCGGGCGTGGGCAGCAGTTCCACCCGGTCCGTGCGCCGGGAGCCGACCGTGCCGACGAAGTCCAGGGCGACGTCACCGCTGACGAACGTGAAGTCCATGGGTGGAGCATAACCCGTTCAACAGGTTACTGTTCCGAGTAACCACACAAACGGGTTACTTGCTCGGGAGGCGTCATGGCCAGACTGGTGTTCGTCGTGCTGTGGAGCAGCGCGTTCATCGCCGGGGTCATCGGCACCGACGTCGCCCCGCCGTTCCTGCTGCTGTTCTGCCGCTTCGCCCTGGCGGGGCTGCTGCTGGCCGGGATCGCGTGGGTGTCGCGGTCGCCGTGGCCGCGCGGCAAGCAGCTCTGGCACGTGGCCGTGGTCGGGCTGCTGATGCAGGGAGTGCAGTTCGCCGGCTTCTACTCGGCCATCGCCCTCGGTCTGCCGGGCGGGGTGGTCGCGCTGGTCCAGGGGCTGAACCCGGTGGTCATCGCCCTGCTCGCGGCGGGCGTCCTGCGCGAGCGGATGACCCGTCGCCAGTGGCTCGGCTTCGCCGTCGGCGGCGCGGGCGTGCTGCTCGCGGTGTCCGACCGGCTCGGGTCGTCGCTCGGCGCGGTCCTGCTGTGCGTGGTCGGCCTGCTCGGGCTGAGCCTCGGCACGGTCTACCAGAAGGCCTTCACACCGGACGTGGACGTGCGGAGCGGCACCGCCGTGCACTTCCTGGTCGCCACGCCGTTCATGGGCCTCGCCACGCTGCTGTTCGAAACGCCGCACGTGACGAACTGGCCGGTGTTCGGCTGGGTGCTCGCGTGGATCGTGCTGGTCAACTCCGTCGGCGCGTTCCTGCTGCTCAACGTGATGCTGCACCGCGATTCCGCCGCCCGCGTCGGCACCCTGTTCTTCCTCACGCCCGCCGTCACCGCGCTGCTGGCCTGGCTGGTGCTCGGCCAGACCCTCAGCCCGGTGGCGGTCGTCGGCCTGGCGCTCGGCGGCGTCGGCGTGCTGCTGGCGACGGTCAGGCGAGGCGCGCCCGGAGCCACAGGTGGTACGGCGTCGGCGCGTCCTTCCACGCCGGTTCCCGCAGCGCTTCGATGAGCAGCCCGGCCTTCTCCAGCGCGCCGGTGTAGTGCGACAGCGGGTGGCTCCAGCCGCCGAACACCATCGGCAGCCCGTCCCGCACGACCGCCTCGCTGAAGCGGGTCGACTCCAGATACGGGCTGTCGCGCTCGCCGGGGTTCGTGATCGGGTGCGTGATCGACAGGCAGAGCCGTCCGCCGGGCATCAGCACCCGCGCTGCCTCACCGACCGCGGCCTCGACGTCGTCGACGTCCATCAGCACGTTGTAGGCGACGACGAGGTCGAAGCTGTCGTCGTCGAACGGCAGCGCGGCCGCGTCGGCGACCAGGTACGTGCCCTCCGGGTCGGCTTCGCGCGCGGCCTCGACCATGCCCGCCGAGCCGTCGAACGCCGTGACCCGGTGGCCGCGGTGGACGAGGTCGCGCGACACCCGGCCCTCACCGCAGCCGAAGTCCAGGGTGGCGAAACCGGGAGCGGGGACGAGCGCGAAGAAGTCCTCGCGGTAGGTCCAGTAGCTGTCGAAGCCGGGGCGTCGAACCCAGGCGATCCAGTTGGCGCTCTGCTCGTCCCAGTGCTCTACCAGTGTCTCGTCCACTGCTCGGACCTTAGCCGTGGCAACGACTTTCAGCGATCGATTACCAACGCCGCCGCCCCCACGAGACCGGCCTCGCCACCGAGCCGCGCGGGCTCGACCCGCAGCCCGTCCAGGTACGACAGCCCCGCGTGCCGCTCCAGCGACCGCCGGATCGGGTCGAACAGCAGGTCACCGGCCTGCGCCACCCCGCCGCCCACGACGGCGAGGTCCAGGTCGCACACGGCGGCCGTGGCCGCGATCGCCAACCCCACCGCGTAGCCCGCGCGCTCGAACGCCGCCAACGGCACCTCTTCACCGTGCTGGGCGGCGGCCGCGAGGTGCGCCGCGTCGGCGTGCTCCGGCGCCTGCCACCCCTGCCGCCGGGCCCACTCGACCAGCCGCGGCCCACCGGCCACGACCTCGACACAGCCCCGTCCACCGCAGGGGCAGGCGATGCCGTCGGGCTCCACGACCACGTGCCCGATGTGCCCGGCGTTCCCGGTCCGCCCCCCGAACGGCCGCCCGCCGAACACCAGCCCACCACCGACGCCGGTCGAAACGACCAGCCCGACCATGAACCGACTGCCCTGCCCCGCACCGCACCAGTGCTCGCCCAACGCCATGCACACACCGTCACCCGCGAGCTCGACCCGCACGCCGGGCAGCGCGTCGGCCACCCGCTCGCGCAACGGGAAGTCCTGCCACAGCGGGATGTTGATCGGACTGGCCGCCCCGATCCCGGCGTTCACCGGCCCGGCACAAGCGATCCCGACCCCGGACACGATCTCGCCCTGGAGCACCTGCTCCATCGCCGACGCCACGGCCCCCCACGTCGCCTCGGCGTCGTCCACCGGCGTGGGCACCCGCACGGCCCGCAACACCGCGCCGTCCCGGTCGACCAGCCCGGCGGCGATCTTGGTGCCACCCACGTCCAACGCCAGCACGACATCCGTCACGAGCGCGAGGCTACCTGCACTACCGCTTCAACATCCGCGTCAGACCCGCCGCCACGGTCGTCGCCAGGGTCCAGCCGCTGACGATCAGCCCCGACGCGATCCACTGCGCCGCGCCCGGTGTCTGCCAGCGGTTCTTGTTGCCGAAGTCGACGATCGGGACGACCAGGTCGATGGTGAACAGCCAGGGGTTCCACGGGAGGGTGTCGTCGGCGTTGATCACGGTCAGCGGCGGGCCGACGGCGAAGTAGGCGCTGCCCAGGATCCAGGACACGACGAGCCAGCCGAGGGCGCGTCCGGGGCGGTAGCCGTAGCCGACCATCCACCGCTGGAGCCAGCTCCACAGCAGCACGAGCGGGCCGACGATGCGGGTGCCCTCGGCGACCGCGATGTAGCGGAGGCGCTGCTTCTCCATCAGGACGGTGGAGGCGTGCTCGTCGTTGCCGCTGGCGCGCAGCAGGGCGGCGAGCTGGTCGTACGGGCCGGGGCGGTAGCGGTGGCGCATCGCCTGGCGGAGCCAGCGCAGCCTGCGCTGCACGGAGGCGTCGTCGCGCAGGTCGATGGAGTGGCGCAGGGAGTCGTAGCGGAAGTCCTCGAGGTCGATCCGGCCGGTGGCGCTCCAGAACGTCTCGTTGTCCTCCAACGTGGTGCAGCCCGCGCCGCGCAGCGTGACCTTGCCCTTCGGCGGGCTGACCGGGGTCAGCACGAGTTCGGGGACCTGCATGCCGAGCGCGTTGAGGGCGTGGCTGTCGAGCCGGTCGCCGAGGACGGAGCCGGTGAAGTTGGCCGTCCGGCCGATCTGGGCGCGGCGGGTGCGGACGCCGCCGTGGGCGACGAACTCCTTGGCGCCGCGGGCGCAGATGAGGTCGCGGCCGATGGTCGCGCCGCCGATGTCGACCGACGCCTTCTCCCCCGGCTGGTGGCGGTACTTGCCCGGCTGGATCAGCCTGCTGCCGCGCAGGTCGAGGTTGGCTCCGATGTGGACGGCGCGCAGTTCCAGCACGCCCGCCACGTCCGCCTCGCGGGCGCTGAAGTTGCTGCCCACCCGGCAGCGGTTGGCCAGCACGGTGTCCGCGTGCGGGTTCGACAGGGTCGAGCCGTCCAGGACGAGGCTGCCGCGCACGGTGGCGTCGACCATCCGGAACTGGCCGCGCACCACCAGTTCGCGCGCGGTGAGGTCGCCGCCGATCTCGGCGCCGTCCAGGTGCAGCGCCCGCCCCCGGCCGACGGGGTCGGTGTTGCCGCCCGCGGGTTTGACCGCGTCCAGGTGCGCGCCGGACAGCGACAGGGTGCCGCCGATGGTCGCGTTGAGCATCCGCAGCGTGCCCGCGCTGGTGAAGCCGCGGTCCAGTTCGACGTCCCCGCTGACCGACGTCCGGTCGAGCACCAGCGACGCGTGGGGGTCGGCGTGCGGGTCGGCCAGGTCCGGTTCGGCGCGGTCGTCGCCCGCGTGCAGCGCCGCCCGCCGCATGGTGAACGCCGAGCTGATCCGCGCGTTCGGCAGCACCACGGCGCCGTGCGCGGTGAAGCCCTGGTCGGTCTCCGCCCACACGCCGCACAGCAGGTTGCCGCCGACCTGCATCCCGTTGCCGTTCAACGAGAACCCGGACGGGTTGTGCAGCACGGCCCCGCTGAAGTTGCAGTTGCCGCTGATCTGCGCGCCCGCGACCCGCACCTCGCCCTCGGTGCGGATGCCGTACGCCAGCAGCGCTCCCGCGACCTTCATCCGGTCCGCGTGCAGCGCCAGCTCACCGGGCATCCTCACGGTGCTGGTGCGCAGCACCACCGAGCCCGCGATGTCGGAGTCGGTGAGGTCGACCGGCCCCTCGACGGTGCACCCGTCGAGCGACACGTCGTTGGCGCTGGTGAGGTTGCGGCCCGCCAGGCCGGGCAGCCAGCACCCGCGGAACTCGACGCCCGCGAGCTTGCTCTGCCGCAGGTCCGGCGGCTGCTCGAACCGGCAGCGCTCGAACTCCAGCAGGTAGTTCAGCTCCACGGCCCGCAGGTCCAGCACACCGGTGAGGAACCGGTCCACGACCCGGATCACCGGCGGGGCGCTCGCTCGACGCCGGGGGATCCGCCAGTTGCCCGCGACGTCCGGTTCGCCGATCCCGCGCAGCACGTCGGCCGCGGGCATCCGGAAGGATCGCGCGGGGCTGTCGTCGAAGACGTCCAGCCCGCGCGCCCCGTTGTCCGCCATCTAGTCGGTCGGGTCCTGGTGCGTCGGGTTGAGCACCCTGGCCAGGAACGACTTCGTGCGGTCGTGCTGCGGGTTCCCGATGACCTCGGCCGCGGGACCCTGCTCGACGACGTACCCGCCGTCCATGAACAGCACCTTGTCCGCCACCTCGCGGGCGAACTGCATCTCGTGCGTCACGACGAGCATGGTCATGCCCTCGTCCGCGAGCTGGCGCATGACGCCGAGCACGTCGCCCACGAGCTCCGGGTCGAGCGCGGACGTCGGCTCGTCGAACAGCATGACCTCGGGGCTCATCGACAGCGCCCGCGCGATGGCGACGCGCTGCTGCTGGCCGCCGGAGAGCTGCGCGGGCATGGCGTTGGCCTTGTCGGTCAGCCCCACGCGCTCCAGGTTGTGCCGGGCGATCTCCTCGGCCTCCTTCTCGCCGCGCTTGAGCACCTTGCGCTGCGCGACGGTCAGGTTGTTGATGACGCTGAGGTGCGCGAACAGGTTGAACGACTGGAAGACCATGCCGATCTTGGTCCGGGCGCTGTCGATGTCGACGTCCGGGTCGGTCATCTCGACGCCGTTGACGACGATCTTGCCGCCGCTCGGCTCCTCCAGCAGGTTCACGCAGCGCAGCATCGTCGACTTGCCGGAGCCCGACGGGCCGATGATGCAGACGACCTCGCCGGACGCGACCGTGAGGTCGATGTCCTTGAGCACCTCCAGCGGCCCGAACGACTTCTTCAGTCCGGTGATCACGACTGCCGGTTCGGTCATCAGGACACCTTCTTCCCGCCGGTGTGGCGTTCCAGGCGACGGGACAGGTACCCGAGCGGCAGGGTGATGATCAGGTACAGCGCGCCCGCGACCAGGATCGGGGTCATGCCGCGGTACTGGTTCATGGCGTCGCGGCCGAACTTCGTCAGCTCCAGCTGCTCGTACTGCACGCCGATGAGGTAGATCAGCGACGAGTCCTTCGTCAGCATGATCAGCTCGTTGGTCAGCGGCGGCAGGATGATCCGGAACGCCTGCGGGATGACGACCGTGGCCATGGTGCGGCCCTGGGACATGCCGAGCGAGCGGGCCGCCTCGATCTGGCCCTTGGGCACGGCCTGGATGCCCGCGCGGATCGTCTCCGCCATGTAGGCGGCGCCGACGATGGCGAGCGCGATCGTCACCGTCGTCAGGTTGTCGAACCGGACCTGGAACGCCAGCGGGATGCCGAAGTTGAAGGCGATGAACACCAGCAGCGCCGGGATGCCGCGGAAGAACTCGATGTAGATCGTCGCGATCCACCGGTACGGCGGCACCGGCGACAGCTTCATCAGCGCCAGGACCAACCCGAGCACCAGGCCGACGGTGAACCCGAGGGCCGTGTAGATGATCGTGTTCTTCAGCGCGACGAAGATGACGTCCGGGAAGAGCTTCGACATCACCTCGAAGTCGAAGAACGCCCGCTTGATCGTGCCCCAGTCGGCCACGAAGGCGAAGACGACGATGACGACGACCAGGATGCCGTACTGGACGCCGCGGAAGGCTTTCGCGCGCTGGCGCTTGGACAGGGCCATGGATTACCTCGCGAACTCGGGCGGACAAGAAACGGGGGCCGATGCTCGGCATCGGCCCCCGCGAGAGCTGGTTACTTCGTAGCCGGCTTCTTGCCGAACCACTTCTCGTAGATCTTGTCGTACTCGCCGCTGTCCTTGGCCTTCTTCAGGGACTCGTTGATCTTGGCGATCAGCGGGCTGCCCTTCTTGGCGCCGATGCCGTACTTCTCACCGGTGGCGAACTCGGTGGTGACCTCGGTCTCCGCGTTCTTCTTGGCGAAGTCGTAGAGCACGCCGTTGTCGTTCACCGCCGCGTCGACCTGGCCGGTTTGCACGGCGGTCAGCTCCAGCGCGAGGTCCTCGAACTGGATGACCTCGTAGCCGTTGGCGTCCTTGTTCTTGTTGATGTACTCCTCGCCGGTGGTCGAGGCCTGCACACCGATCTTCTTGCCCTTGAGGCTCGCGAGGTCCTTGAAGCCCGCGCCCTTCTTCGTCAGCAGGGCCTGCTCCGCGTCGAAGTACGGGTCGGAGAAGTCGAAGTTCTGCTTGCGCACGTCGGTGATCGTCATGCCCGCCGCGGCCACGTCGCACTTGTTCGTGTTCATGTCCTCACCGGACTGGATGCCCTCGAACGGGGTGTCCACGATCGTCTGGGTGAGGCCGAGGTCCTTCGCGACGAGGTCGACGAGGTCGACGTCGAAGCCGACCGTCTTGTCGCCGTCGCGGAACTGGAACGGCTCGTACGGCAGGTGCGTGCAGGTCGTGAGCTTGCCCGCGCTGACGACGGCGATACCGCTGTCACCGGCGGTGCCGCCGGTGTTCGTGCTCGTGGCACACCCCGCGACCGCGACTGCGGCGAGCCCCAGCGCGGGGAGCAGGGCGAACACCTGGTGACTTGTTCGACGGGCCACTGAGGTCACTCCTCGTAACTGAGTTGGTCGAGTGTTCGGGATACTGCCACTTGGGTGACATGGTGGACAGCACGTCCGTGTTACATCCCGTTCGCGTTGCCGAATTGAGCGTCACAGTCCTATTCGGCCGAATGTCGTACACGCGATCGTGGTGAATCACACCGCACGCACACGCAGAGCGCATATCGAGCGGCATCGGCGCAGGTCACGGATGGAGTAGTCCCGCTACCAGAGCCGTCCACCCGGTTTGGTGCGTCGCGCCCAATCCCTCACCCGTGTCGCCGTCGAAGTACTCGCTGAACGTGATGTGATCGCGCCACAGCGGAGAGTCGGTGGATTCCACGCGCTTGCCGTCCGCGGGCCTGCGGCCGTCGTGGTCGGGCAGGAACAGCGACACCAGCCGCCGCGCCAGCTCGTCGGCGGCCTGACCCGCTGTGACCTCCCGCTCCGACCCCGTCGGCAGCTCCACGCGGAACTGCCCGTCGTGGAAGGAGTCCACCGTCCGCAGCGCCTCCACCAGCAGCGCGTTGGTCGGGAACCACACCGGGCCGCGCCAGTTGGAGTTGCCGCCGAACATGGGGGTGCGCGACTCGCCGGGCTCGTAGCCGATCCGGTGGTCCTGGTCGCCGACGTGCACCTCCAGGCCCTCGCGGTGCGCGACGGACATCGACCGGATGCCGTGCGGCGACAGGAACTCGCCCTCGTCGAGCATCCGGGCGAGCACGAGCCGCAGCTTGCGGTCGTCGAGCAGCGACAGCAGGTTGCGGCGGCCGTCCGGCCGGTCCTGCCAGGTCAGGAACTGCACCAGCTCCGGCCTGCGGGCCATCAGGTGGTCGAGCCTGCTGGTGAAGCTCGGCAGCTCCTCGAACACCCACGGCTCCAGCACGGCCGACGCCAGCAGCGGGATGAGGCCGACCATCGACCGCACGCGCACCGGCTGCGACTGGACCGTGCCGTCGGGGAGCCTGCGCGACACCACGTCGTAGCAGAACCCGTCCGCCTCGTCCCAGATCCCGCCGCCGCCCGAGCCGAACTGGGTCGACGCCTCCGCGATGCCCAGGAAGTGCTCGACGAACTTCGTCGCCACGTCCTCGTAGGACTCGTCGTGCCGCGCCAGCTCCAGCGCGATCTGCATCAGGTGGAGGCTGTAGGCGGCCATCCACGACGTGGCGTCGGACTGCTCCAGCCGCCACGCGCCGAGCATCGGCTCGGACCGGTTGACCGGCCCGATGTTGTCCATGCCGAGGAACCCGCCCTCGAACAGGTAGCTGCCGTCGGCGTCCTTGCGGTTGACCCACCAGGAGAAGTTCAGCAGCAGCTTGTGGAAGATCTTGGCGAGGAACTTCCGGTCCGGCACCTCCTCCGCCCGGTACACCTGGAGCGCCGCCCACGCGTGCACGGGCGGGTTGACGTCGCCGAACTCCCACTCGTACGCGGGGATCTGGCCGTTGGGGTGCATCAGCCACTCGCGGCACAGCAGCAGGAGCTGCTCCTTCGCGAACGCCGGGTCGACCATCGCGAACGGCACGGTGTGGAACGCGAGGTCCCACGCCGCGAACCACGGGTACTCCCACTCGTCCGGCATGGAGATCACGTCGGCGCAGTCGAAGTGCCGCCAGTGCGCGTTGCGCGAACCGGGCGACTTGCGCGAACCGGGCGCGGCCGGTTGCGCCGGGTCGCCGTCCAGCCACTCCCTGGTGCGGAAGCGGTAGTGCTGCTTGGTCCACATCAGACCGGCGAGCGCACGCCGTGCCACGGCGGCCTTCTGCCGGTCCGCGTCGGGCATCAGGTCGTGGTGGAACTCGTCCGCCTCGGCCCTTCGGACGTCCACAGTGGACTGGAAGGTCGGCCCGAACGCGTCGTAGTGCCCGTCGCCCTCGACCAGCCGCAGCCGGATCGCCACGGTCTCGCCGGGCGCGACCTCGTCGAACGAGTACCAGGCCGCGGCCTTCGTGCCGGGCTCGGACGTGCCGTCGACGACCTGGCAGGTGTCCTCGCCGCCGACGACGTGCCGGTCGACGCCGTCCTTCGTGTACTCGGTCGGGTTGGCGGCGGCGCCGAACAGCGCCACCTCGTTGGTCTCGTTGTCGGTGACCAGCAGCGACGGCGCGCCCTCGACGTGCAGCGTGTACCGCCCGAGCTTCCCGTGCTCGGCGGTGACCCGGTGCCAGCCGTCCGCGGTGGACGCGGTCAGCGACGGCTTGCGCTCGTCGCGCCCCCACGCCCAGGTGTTGCGGAACCACAGCTGCGGCAGCAGGTGCAGCGGGGCCGGGTCCGGCCCGTGGTTGGTCGCGGCGATCTCCACGCACACGTCCGTCGGCCCGGCCTTGGCGTAGCTGATCACGACGTCGAAGAACCGGTTCTCGTCCAGCGCCCCGGTGTCGGACAGCTCGGGCTCACGCGACTCGCGACCGGCGGTCGCGGCCAGGTCGCGCAGCTCGGCGTACGGGAACTCGGCCTGCGGGTACCGGTACAGCACCTGCATCCACGAGTGCGTGGGCGTGCCGTCGGTCACCCACCAGTACTCCTTGGCGTCCTCGCCGTGGTTGCCCTCGTTGTTGGTGAGCCCGAAGTACCGCTCCTTGAGGATCGGGTCACGGCCGTTCCACAGCGCCACGCCGAAGTTGAGGAAGCCGTGCACGTCGCAGATGCCCGCGATCCCGTCCTCACCCCACCGGTACGCACGGGCCCGCGCGTGGTCGAACGGGAATGACGTCCAGGCGTCGCCGAACGCGGAGTAGTCCTCGCGGACCGTGCCCCACTGGCGTCCGGCCAGGTAGGGCCCCCACAGGCGCCAGGGCGCATCGGGTGAGTCCGACGCGGCCAGCCTCGTCCGCTCGGTCCTCTGCCGTTGCTCGTTCACCCGAACAGTGTGCGGCATCGATCCAGAGAGCCCGGTTACCGCGACGTTATGTGTGTCGGGCGGGACCGCGCGGCCCCGCCCGACAGCGGATCAGCCCTGCTTGGCGTGCGCGTCCAGCACCAGCGCGACGGCCTCGGTGACCTTCGCCGCCTGGTCGAGGTTCAGCGACTCGTCCGGCACGTGGCAGTTCGAGTCGGGGCCGACCGCGCCCGTGACCAGGAACTGGGCGTTCGGGTACGCCTCGTGCAGCAGGCCCATGAACGGGATCGAGCCGCCGAGCGCGACCGTGCGCCACGGGTTGCCGAAGACGTCCTTCCCTGCCTCGTCGAGCGTCTCGCGCAGCCACGGCGCGAGGTCCGGGGCGTTCCAACCGCCCGCGTGCTCGACCCGGCTCAGCTCCACGGTCGCGCCGTACGGCACGTCCGTGGTCAGCAGCTCCTTCACGGCCTCGAACGCCACGGCGGCGTCGGCGGTCGGAGGGAGGCGGAAGCTGAGCAGCAGCGTGGTGAACGGCCGCAGCACGTTGCCGGCGTCGTCCAGCGGCGGAAGGCCCTCGGCGCCGGTGATGGACAGCGTCGGCCGCCAGCCGCTGTTGAGGGCGAGCTCGACCTCGTCCTTGTCCATGGCCGTGGTGCCGCCCGCGAACGGGACGGTCTCGGTCAGCGTGCCGGGCACGGCGGCGACGGCCTCGCGGACCTCGGCCAGCCGGTTGGCGGGGATGTCCACGTGCATCTCGCGGACCAGCACCTCGCCGGTGGCGGAGTCCTCGATGCGATCGAGCAGCTGCCGGGCGATCCGGAACGAGCTGGGCACGATGCCGCTGGCCATGCCGGAGTGCAGGCCGCCGTCGAGCACGCGCACGGTCAGGCCGACCTGCACGAGGCCGCGCAACGACGTGGTCAGCCACATCCGGCCGTAGTCGTTGCCGCCGGAGTCCAGGCACACGACGAGCGACACGTCGCCGAGCCGGTCGCCCAGGTGCGCGAGGTAGGCGGGCAGGTCCGGGCTGCCGGACTCCTCGCTGGTCTCCAGCAGCACGAGGCACCGGCCGTGCGCGCCACCGGCGGCGTGCACCGCTTCGAGCGCCGCGATGGCGGCGTACCCGGCGTAGCCGTCGTCGGCCGCGCCCCGGCCGTAGAGCCTGCCGTCCTTGACGACCGGCGTCCACGGGCCGAGGCCCTCCGACCAGTCGGCCACGGGCGGCTGCTTGTCGAGGTGGCCGTAGAGCACGGTGGTGCCCTCCGCGGTCACACCGGGCGTGGCGGGCACGTCGACGAGCAGCAGCGGCGCGTGGCCGGGCAGCTCGAACACCTCGGTGGTCAGTCCGGGCAGGTCGCGGGCGGCGATCCACGCCTGGACGTGCTCGATGGCGGCCGCGAGGTGACCGTGCTCCGCCCACTGCGGGTCGAAAGCAGGGGAGATCGCGGGCACGGCCACCAGTTCGGACAGGCTCGGGAGGATGTCGTCATCCCACAGCCCTCGGACGGTACGGGTCAGCGCTGAACGGTCCACGCTCCCGATCCTGTCACGAACGGCGCAGGTCAGCCGAAGGCGATCGACCTCCAGTTCGGCACGTCGGCCGCGCTGAGGGCCCTGGCCAGGATCGCCGTCCGGTCGACCGCGCCGGTGAGCCGCTGCCCGCCGCCCTGGTCGGCCCCGAACCGCAGTTCCCTGGTCGCGCACGCGTTGATGCCGCTGGTGGTGACCTGCGCGGTCGCCGCCTGCCGCCCGTCCAGGTAAACCGTGACAACACCGTTGAGCAGCGTCACGACTATGTCGACATAGCGACCTGTCGGGACGACCGCGGCCGTGGTCACGCCCGTGCCCGCGCCGATGAACCGCACCTGGTTGGTCGGCGTGAGGTCGACCAGCACCCCGTCCGTGCCGGGGTCGCCGGACGGCTGGAAGTCGAACAGCCGCCGGTAGCCGCCGGTCGTCGTCACCTTCACCTCCGTGGCGAACGTGGCCTGCGGCAGCCGTCCGATCGACGTCGGCTGGGTGCGCAGGTAGCGGTTGCCGTCGAGCACCAGCGCGGTGCCGGTCGAGCCCTCGGCGGCGTACGCCCCGCCCGCCTGGACGGTGGCGGTCCGGGCGTTGCGGGACCGGTCGGTAACGGTGTTACCGGACTGCGGGTCCCACGCGACCACGGGCGTGTCCGAGGCCGCGTCGCCGCACCCGCCGGTGGCCACGTACCGCCGCCCCGCCTGCGCGGTGAACGTGATGGAGTCGCCGTTCGCCGTCACCGGCACGGTCGCCCCGGTCGTCGCGTCCACCAGCCGGTACGACTGCCGGAACAGCCCGTTGCGCACGGTCAGCGGCCCGGAGCGACCGGCCGTCACGCCGATCTCCGTCGCCGACCCACCGGACCAGCGCACGTCGACCGTCGACCCGCCGCGGGCCTTCAACCCGGCGTAGGAGCCGGTCGGCCACGCGCTGGGCAGCGCGGGCAGCACGTGGACGACGTTGTTCTGGCTCTGGAGCAGCATCTCGGCCACCCCGGAGGTCGCGCCGAAGTTGCCGTCGATCTGGAACGGCGGGTGCGTGTCCCACAGGTTCGCCAGCGTGCTGCCGGTGAGCTGCTCGGACAGCATCTTCTGCGCGTGGTCGCCGTCGAGCAGCCGCGCCCAGAAGTTGATCTTCCACGCCTTGCTCCAGCCCGTGCCGCCGTCGCCGCGCGCGGTCAGCGACACCCTGGCGGCGTTGGTCAGCGCCGGGGTCGTGAGCTGGTTGCCGGGGAACAAGCCGAACAGCTGCGACACGTGCCGGTGCGTGTCCGTGGGGCTGTCCCAGTCCTCCTTCCACTCCTGCAACTGGCCCCACGACCCGACCCGCGTGCCGGGGTCGAGCTTGGCCAGCGCCGTCCGCACCTCGTCGCCGAACGCCGAGTCGCCCACGAGCCCGGCGGAGTTGACGACGTTCGTGAACAGGTTCCAGACGATCTGCTGCGACATCGCCGCGCCCGCCGAGAAGTCGCCGTTCTCCGGCGAGTAGCTCGGCGTCACGACGAGCTTCCCGTCGCGCGGGTCGACCCTCAGCTCGTCCAGCCAGAACTGGGCCAGCGACTTGAGCACCGGGTACGCCCGGTCGCGCAGGAACGCCTGGTCGCCGGTGAACAGGTAGTGCTCGTAGTAGTGCTGCGCGAGCCACGCCCCCGCCTCGGGGAACCAGAACGACTGCGGGTAGTTGTGCACGCCGGTGAAGCCGTACGGGTTGGTCTCGTTGTTCACCACCCAGCCGCGGTTGCCGTACATGGTCGACGCGGTCACGGCTCCTGGCTCGCGCATCTCGTCGACGTAGTCGAACAGCGGCGCGGTGGTCTCCGAGAGGTTCGTGGTCTCGGCGGGCCAGTAGTTCATCTGGAGGTTGATGTTGACGTGGTAGTCGGCGTCCCACGGCGGTGACGTGCTGTTGTTCCACACGCCCTGGAGGTTCGCGGGCAGCGAGCCAGCCCGTGACGAGGAGATCAGCAGGTACCGGCCGTACTGGAAGTACAGGACCTCCAGCGCCCGCTTGGTCGCGGGAGCGGCGTTCGCGTAGCCGGCGAGCAGGTCGTCGGTCGGGATCGACGGCACCTGCTGGCCGAGGTCGAGCCGGACCCGCTCGAACAGGTTCTTGTAGTCCGACTCGTGGGCGCTGAGCAGGCCGTTCCAGCCCTTGGCCACGGCCGCGTCCACCGTCGACTGCACCCGCTGGTGCGGGTCGGCGCCCCGGTAGGTGGGGTAGTCGGCGGCGTAGTTCGTGCCCATGGCGAGCACGACCACGGCGCTGTCGGCGTTCGCCACGGTCACCGAGCCGTCGCCGTTGTCGGTCCGCGACCCGCCCTGGCCGATCACCTGGAGCTGCGACTCGAACTTCAGCCCGTTGTCGGTCAGGGCTCCGGCGAACGTGCTGCGCCCGCCGCTCGCGGTGGTCCGCTTGGACCGGTTGTCCGGCGCGGTGATCGCCGTGGTGAAGCCGATCTTGCCCGACTGGCTCGCCGACAGCCGCGCGACCAGCACCTTGTCGGCGGCGCTGGCGAAGTACTCCCTGGTGTAGCGGACGCCGCCCGCGTCGTAGGCGACCGTGGCGACGGCCCGGCCGATGTCCAGGTCGCGGCGGTAGTTCGTGACGCCGCTGGGCGCGGTGGTCAGGGTGAGGCCCAGTTCGCCGAACGTCTGGTAGGAACCGAAACCCTGTTTCGGTTGGCCGAGCGCGGACGCGATGGCGGACGGGGCGACCCGGCGCTCGCGGTCGATCCGGTCCTGGGCGTCCTTGATGGCCGTCGGCCTCGGGCTGGTCCAGTTGCCGAAGTTGTAGCCCTGCGTCGAACCGGGACCGCCGGTCCACAGGGTCTTCTCGTTGAGCTGGATCCGCTCCTTCGCGACGGTGCCGAAGACGCCGCCGCCCAGCGCGCCGGTGCCGATGGGCAGGGATCGGGTTTCCCAGTCCGTGGCGGGTTCGTCGTACCAGAGGGTGAGCGGTCCGGCCGCCGCCGCGCCCACGTCGGGAGCGGCGGCGACGACCGGGGTGAGTGCGGACAGCAGGATCGTGACAAGAGCTGGAACGGTTGTGCGCAGGGCGTTCATGCGTCCTCCACCGACCGGGTGCGCGCCGACGGCGGACGACTGCCGCGTCGACGCCTGCAGGTGACCCCGACGTTAACAAGACATCAGATGTCTGTGTAGCGCAGCTCACAGAATCAGGCTGTTTGGCGTAGTCGATGAACTAATTAACGCCACTTGGGACGCGTGGACGAAGACTCGGCGGTCGGTCAGTGATCGGATGTCTTCGGAATCTCTCCCGGAGGGTGGCCGGCCATCGAGTTGATCATGGCGAGAACTGGCCGAAGAGTGGTCACGAGGTTAACGAACGGTAACCGGGACAACCGTGTTCGGTGACCGAACTCGGTGGTCGGAGGTCAAAAGGTCGACCTTCCGACTGTTCTCCCAGTTCAGGGCGCTGACCTGTGTGTTACGAAGTGGGATGGCACTCACCAAGTCGGGGGAGGCCGTGTCAGGATGTGGATGAGAACCACCGTCAGCGCCGACGGTTGACCGACGCCCCCACAGGGGCGGAGGCGGCTGGCGGTGCATCGCCGCACACACGTCGCCACAAGCGACCGGGCGGCCTCGTAGACGAGGAGAAGGCGCAATGTCGTCCCCCGAGCAATGGACGCACCCCGAGCCGGCGTCGGCCCCGGCCGCGACCGCGGCGAAACCGACAGCGGAGCAGGTGATCGCAGGTTTGCGCGCGACGGACCAGGGTGACGTGAACCTGGTGCAGCTGCTGACCCCCGAGGGTGAGCGCGTCCAGCACCCGGACTTCGACATCGACATCACGGCGGACGAGCTGCGCGGCCTGTACCGCGACATGGTGCTCATCCGCCGCGTCGACCGCGAGGCCAACGCGTTGCAGCGCAAGGGCCAGCTCGGCATCTGGGTGCCGCTGCTCGGCCAGGAGGCCGCGCAGATCGGCGCGGGCCGCGCGATGCGCCCCGACGACATGGCGTTCCCGAGCTACCGCGAACACGGCATCGCCTGGACCCGCGGCATCCACCCGACCGACCTGCTGGGCATCTTCCGCGGGACGGACATGGGCAGCTGGGACCCGGTGAAGCACAAGTTCCACCCGTACACGATCGTCATCGGCAACCAGGTCCTCAACGCGACCGGGTACGCGATGGGCCAGAAGTTCGACGGCAAGGTCGGCGACGCCGACGGCGAGGCCACGATGTGCTTCTTCGGCGACGGCGCGACCAGCCAGGGCGACGTGCACGAGGGCTTCGTGTGGGCGGCCGTGTACGACGCGCCGCTCGTCTTCTTCTGCCAGAACAACCAGTGGGCCATCTCCGAGCCGACCGAGCGCCAGTCCCGCCTCCCGCTCTACCAGCGGGCCCGCGGCTACGGCTTCCCCGGCATCCGGGTCGACGGCAACGACGTCCTCGCCACCCTCGCGGTCACCCGCTGGGCGCTGGAGGAGTGCAGGCAGGGCAACGGCCCGATCCTGATCGAGGCGTTCACCTACCGGATGGACGCCCACACGACGTCGGACGACCCGTCCCGCTACCGGCTCTCCGACGAGCTGGAGCTGTGGAAGCTCAAGGACCCCATCGAGCGGGTCAAGGTCCACCTGGTCAAGCAGCAGTGGGCCGACAGCTCGTTCTTCGAATCCATCGAGGCCGAGTCCGAGGCGCTGGCCGTGGAGCTGCGCGAGTTCTGCGTGAACATGCCCGACCCGCCGCCGGAGCGGATCTTCGCCAACGTGTACGCGGAGGGGAACCCCGTGCTGGAGGCCCAGCGCGACGAGTTCCTCGCCTACGTCGAGGGTTTCGCGGGAGGCGAGCACTGATGGCCGCTCCGACCATGAACCGCGCGGGCGCCGACTCCGGCGACTCCGCCGTGCAGACGTTGACGATCTCCAAGGCCCTGAACATGGGGCTGCGCGCCGCGATGGAGGCGAACCCGAAGGTCCTCATGATGGGCGAGGACATCGGCAAGCTCGGCGGCGTCTTCCGCATCACCGACGGCCTCCAGAAGGACTTCGGCGAGCAGCGCGTCCTGGACACGCCGCTGGCGGAGTCCGGCATCATCGGCACCGCCGTGGGCCTCGCGATCCGCGGCTACCGGCCGGTGTGCGAGATCCAGTTCGACGGCTTCATCTTCCCCGGCTTCGACCAGATCGTCAGCCAGGTCGCGAAGCTGCACTACCGGACCCAGGGCAAGAACAAGCTGCCCATGGTGATCCGCGTGCCCTTCGGCGGCGGCATCGGCGCGGTCGAGCACCACTCCGAGTCGCCCGAGTCGTACTTCGCGCACACCGCGGGCCTCAAGGTCGTGTCGTGCTCGAACCCGACCGACGCCTACTGGATGATCCAGCAGGCCATCGACTGCGACGACCCGGTGCTGTTCTTCGAACCGAAGCGCCGCTACTACGAGAAGGCCCCGGTCGACACGACCAAGGCCCCCGGCCCGCTGTTCGAGTCGCGCGTCCTGCGCAGCGGCACCGCGGCCACGCTCGTCGGCTACGGCCCGATGATCCGGGTGTGCCTCGACGCGGCCAACGCCGCCGCCGAGGACGGCACCGAGCTGGAGGTCATCGACCTCCGCACGCTGTCCCCGCTCGACCTGGGCCCGGTGTACGACTCGGTGCGCCGCACCGGCCGTCTCGTCGTGGTCAGCGAGGCCCCCAGCGAGAGCTCCATCACCAGTGAGATCGCGGCGAAGGTCCAGCAGGAGTGCTTCTACTCCCTGCAGGCGCCGGTGCTGCGCGTGACCGGGTTCGACACCCCCTACCCGCCGTCGAAGCTGGAGGAGGAGTTCCTCCCCGACCTCGACCGGGTGCTGCACGCCGTCGACCGCTCGCTCGCCTGGTAAGGGGACACCTGTCATGCCGCAGTTCAAGCAGTTCCCCATGCCCGACACGGCCGAGGGGCTGACCGAGGCCGAGATCCTGACCTGGAACGTCAAGGTCGGCGACGCGGTCAAGGTCAACCAGATCATCGTCGAGATCGAGACGGCCAAGGCCGCCGTCGAGCTGCCGTGCCC
This sequence comes from Umezawaea sp. NPDC059074, assembly GCF_042738955.1. Classification (NCBI taxonomy): domain Bacteria; kingdom Bacillati; phylum Actinomycetota; class Actinomycetes; order Pseudonocardiales; family Pseudonocardiaceae; genus Umezawaea; species Umezawaea sp. NPDC059074. Next base: position 27,323 of record NZ_JBHYHC010000014.1, on the reverse strand, counting down.
GTGGGACGGCGTCGTCACCGAGCTGCTGGCCGAGGTCGGCCAGACGGTGAACGTCGGCGTCCCGATCATCACCATCGACGTCGATCCCTCGGGTGCGGCGGCACCCGTCCCGGCGCCGGTGGCCGCGGAACCGGCCACCAACGGCGCCTCCTCCGGCAAGATCGGCGAGGAGATGCCCGGCGGCCGCATCGCGACCCTGGTCGGCTACGGCCCCCGCGCGGGAGCGGCGAAACGCCGTGCCCGCAAGGGATCCGAGCCGGAACCGGTCGCGGCCGTGGTCGCGCCCCCGGCTCCTGTGGCCGCTCCGGCTCCCGTGGCCGCTCCTCCGGCTCCGGTGGCCCAGCCCGGCGGTTACGTGCCGCTGGCCAAGCCGCCGGTCCGCAAGCTGGCCAAGGACCTCGGCGTCGACCTGCACGCGTTGACCGGCTCCGGCGCGAACGGCGTCATCACCCGTGAGGACGTCGAACAGGCAGTAGCCGCACCGGTTCCCGCTCCCGTGTCCACTGTGGACAACGGCAGCCGGGAACGCCGGGTGCAGATCAAGGGCGTCCGCAAGGCCACCGCGCAGGCGATGGTGGACAGCGCGTTCACCGCGCCGCACGTCACGGAGTTCCTCACCATCGACGTCACGCCGATGATGGAGCTCCGGGCCCGGCTGAAGACCTCACCCGCGTTCCGCGACGTCAAGGTCACCCCGCTGACGTTCGCCGCCAAGGCCGTGATCCTCGCCGCCAAGCGGACCCCGGACGTCAACGCGACCTGGGACGCGGCGGCGGGCGAGATCGTCTACAAGGACTACGTCCACCTCGGCATCGCCGCGGCCACCCCCCGTGGCCTCGTCGTGCCGAAGGTCCGCGACGCGGACGCGATGTCGTTGCGCGAACTGGCGGTGGCGCTCGACCAACTCGCCACCACCGCCCGCGACGGCAAGACGTCACCGGCGGACATGATGGGCGGCACGTTCACCATCACCAACGTCGGCGTCTTCGGCGTCGACACCGGCACGCCGATCATCAACCCCGGCGAGTCGGCCATCCTCGCCCTCGGCGCCATCCGCGACATGCCGTGGGTCGTCGACGGCCAGGTCGTGCCGCGCAAGGTGTGCCAGCTCGCGCTGAGCTTCGACCACCGCGTGGTCGACGGCCAGCAGGGCTCGCAGTTCCTGGCCGACGTCGGCGCGCTCCTGGCCGACCCCGGCATGGCGATGACCTACTAGACGGGTCGGGCCGGGAGCCGCACCCGCGACCCCCGGCCCGTCCGACTAGCTCAGGGACGCCGCCAGCGCCTCCATCGCCCGCGACTGCCCGGTGGTGCCCACGAGCGCCACCACGCCGGGACCGGCGCACTGCGTGCCCTGCCACCCGATACCGGCCAGGTGGGCGTTCGCGCAGGTCGTCGAGCCGGGCGAGCCGAGTCCGAGCGCCTCCATGGCCCGCGACTGGCCGGTGGTGCCGACCACCGCGGTGCCGCCGTCGGCCACGCACACCTGCGACAGCCAGCCGAGCCCCGACACGTGGGCCTGGGCGCAGATCCCGCCCGCCCCCGACGTGGTCACGGCCAGCGCCTCCATCTGTCTGGACTGCCCGGTGGTGCCGACCTGGACGCTCGTGCCGCACGTCCAGCCCTGCCAGCCGATCCCGGCCAGGTGGGCGTTGAGGCAGAGCGTGCCCGCCGCCTGCCGCACCTGGTCCTTCGGCAGCGGCGGGGCCTGGATGGTCGAGTTCGAGACCGACCCCGGCGCGTTCGTGACGGCCGCGGGACCGGTGCCCGCGGAGGCGGGCGCCGCTGTGACGGCCAGCGCGGCGAGCACGCCGAGAACGAGTCCGATAGCTCGATGACGCATCGATTTCCCTTTCGTGGCAACGAATCCGACTGATCAACCGTGCCACGAGCCGTCGCCGGAGCACTCCGGCCTCCGGGTGCCGTTGTGCGTCCTTCCGTGAACGGGCGGTTACGGGGACCGATCGGGCTCCAGGGCCGTCCAGCCGGGTCCGCCGTGGGCCCGCCTGCCGGATCGGCCGGTCCACCCGCCCCTGCCCACCGCAGGTGGAGGGCTTGCCCGCCGCTGGGAACGGCGTGCGGTGGAACGGCCATCCGGTGGTCACCCACGCGGGCGCACGACCCGGACCTCGGGTTCGCGCGTCAGGCGATCCAGGCGATCAGGGACTCCATCTGCCGCCACGGGTACAGCTTCCCGCTCTGCGCCGTGGAACCGGGGCCCGCGCACGAGATGCCGAGCCACCCGTCCCCGCCCACGTGGCCGTTGAGGCAGACGGCCCGCGTCCCGGTGCCCACCCGGATCGCCTGGATCGGCAGCGACCGCCCGGTCGTGCCGACGACCGCCATCTCCCCCTCGCCCACGCACACCTGCGGCCACCAGACGGGCAGTTGCGGCGCGGGCAGCGCCAGCGCGGGCAGGGCCTGCGCGCACACCCCGCCGGTGCCCCACGTCGTCAGCGCCACGGCCTCGATCCGCCGACCCTGGCCGGTGGTCCCGACCTGCACCTGGGCGCCGTCGTCCCCGCACACCCAGCCCTGCCAGCCGATGTCGGCGAGGTGGGCGTTGAGGCAGAGCCTGGTCGGCGTCGGACTCGGCTGGGCCGTGGCGGGCACGGCCGCCGACAGGATCGAGGCGAGCACGGCGACCACCACTGCGACTACTCGACTTCGCATCGAACTTCCTTTCACGGCAACGGATCCAGCGCTCCCACCGTGGCACGCGCGGCGGCCGAGATCACTGCGGCCTTCGGCCGCGAAAGGCCCTTGACTCTCCAGCGGCTGGAGAGTTCACGATGGGTCCCGTGACGCACTACTCGATCGGCGAGCTGGCCAGGCTGACCGGCCTGCCCGTGCGGACGATCCGCTTCTACTCCGACGCCGGGCTCATCCCCGTCGTCGGCCGGACCGGCGGTGGCTTCCGCGTCTACGACGTGGCGGGCCTGAACCGGCTGAAGCTCGTCCGCACCCTGCGCGACCTCGGCGTCGACCTGGCGACCGCGCAACGGGTGTTGGAACGGGAAGTCGGGATCGCCGAGGTGGCGAGGGTGCACGCGGACGCGGTCGACGCGCAGATCAGGACCTTGCGGCTCCGCCGCTCGGTGCTGCGCGCGGTCGCCAAGGGAGGGGAGATGGAACTCGTGAACGAGTTGGCGAGGCTGTCCGACGAGGAGCGGCAGCGCATCCTGGACGACTTCTTCGACGACGTGTTCGGCGGCTACGACCTGGAGCCCGGCTTCGAGTCGATGATGCGGTCGGTGCGCGTCCAGCTGCCGGACGACCCGAGCACCGAGCAGGTGGAGGCGTGGGTCGAGCTGGCGAACCTGGTGCGGGACGAGGACTTCCGGGCCAGCATCCGCCGGATGTCGGAGAGGCACGCCGAACTCCGCGCCGCGGGCTCGGAGATGACCGCTCCGAGCGCGGAGCAGATGGCCGCGTTCACCTTCGGCGTCGAGCAGGCCCGTGCCGCGCTGGACGAGGGCGTCGCCCCGGATTCGGCGCGGGCCAAGGAGGTCGTCGAGGCCGTCAACGCCAAGTGGGCCGACGCGTTCGGCGTCCCGAACGACGACGCCCTCGCGGCGAGGCTGCTGGAGCAGGAGGCGTTCGCCGACCCGCGCGCCGAGCACTACTGGCGGTTGATCGCGATCGTCAACGGCGGCCCCGCGGTGCCGGACACCACGGCGGAACGCGAGTGGCTGCGACGTGCGGGTCAGCCGTTGAGCGGTTGACCGTTTTTCCCGTTGCCGGGTGCCGCACACTGGGGGAACCAGGCGCCCGGCGACGGCGTTGTTGCATCCGGGGGTGAGCCGATGTCGGCGTGGAAGCAGTGGTTCGCGGGCCTGTTCCGGCGCGGCGACGCGGGCGGCACGGTCGCGGGCAGGCTCGCCGAGTTCGAGGCGGGCGGCGAGCCGGTCATCACGGCGGCCATGCTCGACGACGGCGTGTGGCGCGCGGGCAGGTTGAAGGCGGGCCGGTACCGCCTGGTGTGGTGGGTGCCGGGGGAGGACGGGGTGCTCGACTTCAGCAGGCGGGACGGCGTCGTGGAGAGCCTGGGCGGTGTCGACGGCGGCAACGGCTGGACCATCGACCCGAACATGGTGGTCCTGCACTACCGCAGGGGCCCGGAGGTCGTCCACCTAGCCGTTCCCCCGGCGGAGCTGGAGCTGGTCGGCCGCATCCTGCCGTTGCCGCAGCAGCGGGGCTAGGTCCTTTCCGGTCACTCCTGTTGAGACGGACCGGTCGGTCTACCGGGTCGCGGGATGTCATTCGGCGCAGGAACGGGGCCGTTCGGATCGCGTGGACCAAACCGCGTCGTCACCCGCTCGGGTCGTTTGAGAGCATGTAGGGGTGGACATCGTGGCGCAGTGGGTGCGAACCGTGTGGACAGAGGACGCGACCGGCGGCCCCGCGGCGGCCCTGCCGGTGGCTTTCGAACTGCCGGAACTGGCCCCGCTCCTGACCCACGAGGTCACCCAGCAGGAGTGGCACGACTTCGCCCCCAGGTCGACGATCCACCACGGCCGCCCCGACGAGAACCAGGTCACCCTCCAGGAGGAGAACGACAGGGTCCGCGTGAACCTCCAGGTCTCCCCCATCGGCCGCCCCTTCAGAGCCAGACGCCCCCCAGCCGTCTGGGTCAAGGAAGGCGAGGTGGTCCGCTGGCAGATCAACTACCGCTACTCCGGCCTCACCACAGACGCCTGGATCTACGCCCTGGACACCCTGAACGTAGCCTGCGGCCCAGTCACCCCAGACGTCTTCCTCACAGACCCGACCCACCACGTCAGCGAACTCGTCAACCTGTTCTAACAACACCGGCGCCTTCACGAACACCGCCGTTTTCACCCACACATCACCTCCGGACCGAGCCGCCAAACCCGGCCCGGAGGCACACAACTCACTTGATGTGCATCCCCGAAATCGCCCTGGCCACTACCAACCGCTGAATCTCGGACGTTCCTTCGAAGATGGTGAAGATCTTCGCGTCGCGGTGCATTCGTTCCACGGGGTGGTCGCGGGTGTAGCCCGCGCCGCCGAGGATGTGGATGGCGCGTTCGGTGGCCCAGACTGAGACCTCGCCTGCTTTCAGCTTGGACATGGAGCCTTCGCCCGCGGTGAACGGGACGTTGTTGCGGCCCATCCACGCTGCTCGCCACACCAGCATTCGGGCGGCGTCGATCTCCATCCTCATGTTCGCCAGGTCGAAGGCGATCGACTGGTTTTCGATGATCTTGCGGCCGAAGGCCTCGCGTTCCTTCGCGTAGTCCAGGGAGTACTCGTAGGCCGCCCTTGCCACGCCGATGGCCATGGCTCCCACGGTCGGGCGGGTCGTCTCGAACGTGGCCATGGCTGCTTGGCCGCCGGATTTCTGGCCTTCACGGGCCCGCGCCAGGCGCTTGTCCAGTTTTTCCTTGCCGCCCAGCAGGCACCGGCCCGGAACCCTGACGTCGTCGAGGAACACGTCCGCCGTGTGCGACGCGCGCATCCCGTGCTTGCGGATCTTGCCCGGACTGGACACGCCCGTGGTGCCCGGCGGGATGATGAAGCCCGCTTGGCCGCGGGAGCCCAGGGAGGCGTCGACGACGGCTGTGACCACGTGGACGTTGGCGATGCCGCCGTTGGTGGCCCACGCCTTCTGGCCGTTGAGCACCCACTCGTCGGTCGCCTCGTCGTACCGGGCCCGCGTGCGGTAGCCCGCCACGTCCGAGCCCGCCTGCGGTTCGGACGCGCAGAACGCCGCCAACTTCGGGTCGTCTTCCGTGCCAAAGCACTCCGGGACCCATTCGGCGAGCTGTTCGGGTGTGCCGGAGGCGAAGATGCCCGCCGCGGCCAAACCCGTGCCCATCAACGAGAGGGCGATGCCGGCGTCACCCCAGAACAGCTCCTCGGTGGCGATGGGGAGCGACAGGCCGATCGGGTCGGCGAACCACGTGGCCAACGCCTCGAAGCCGTACAGACCGATCTTGGCGGCTTCCTGGATGACGGGCCACGGTGTCTCCTCGCGCTCGTCCCACTCGGACGCCGCGGGGCGGATCACGTCCTTGGCGAAGCCGTGCACCCAGTCGCGCAGGTCGGTCTGGTCCTCGTTCAGCTCGAGCGAGAAGCCGCCCATGAAAGAACTCCTCAGGCCTTGGGGATGGTGAACAGGCTCATGAACCCCGCCGCGAAGCCCAGGTCGCCCTTGACCTTGAGCTTGCCGGTCATGAACAGGACCGGCGCCGACGCGTTGCCGGTCGCCAGCTTCAGGAACTCGACCGGGCTCAGTGTGACGCTCGCTCGGCCTTCCCTCGTCTCGCCCTTGTTGATCGAGCACTTGGCGTCCTCGATCACGGCCTCGTACGTGTCGAGCCCGTCCGCGCCGAAGCCGCCGGTGAGGTGGAAGTGCACGACGGCCCTGGTGGCGCCCGCGCGCTCGCTGCGGAAGTGGACCTCCATGCGGCGGAACACCTCGTCGAGCACGCGTTCGCGGAGGCCGGGCCTGCCGGTGACGGCCTCGATCTGGTCCTTGGACGCGCGCGAGATGATGCGGGCGAAGTTCTGCGGGTCCATCGTGGCCAGGTCGAGGTCCGCGCCGCCGTCGGCCAGGTCGCCGAGCGCGCCGAGGAGGTCGGCGAACTCGTCCTTGCCGAGCTTCTTCGGGTCGATGCCCCTGGCGATCACGTCGATGTCGACGCCCTTCAACGCCGGATCGGCGGGGTCGATCTGCTTGAGTGTGCTGATCAGCTCGGACGGGCTGAGCTTCGCGATCGCCTCGGTGGTGAGGTCGATGGTCATGGACGCCTCCTGTACCTACTCACGGGTAAATCTACTGGCGAGTAGGTAAGCCTGCAAGTCCGCCGAGTAATCTTGTCCCAGCCTTCAGGGGGTGCGATGCAAGCAGACCAACCGGTCCGTACCGGTCGAGCCAAGCGATTGCCGCGCGCGGTGCGTGAACGCCAGATCATGGACGCCGCGGTGGACGTCTTCTCGCGCCTCGGTTTCCACGCCGCGTCGATGGACGAGATCTCCGAGGTCGCGGGCATTTCCAAGCCCATGCTCTACGCCTACCTCGGCTCCAAGGAGGAGCTGTTCGCGACCTGCATCCGCCGTGAGGCGACGGTCATGATGGAGGCCATCGCCACCGGCATCGAGCCGGACCAGGCACCGGACGTGCAGTTGTGGAGCGGGTTGCGCGCGTTCTTCGGCTTCGTCGGCGAGAACCGCGCCAGCTGGCAGGTCCTGCACCGCCAGGCGGGGTCGCAGGGCGGCCCGTTCGCCGCCGAACTGGCGGAGATGCGCGGCCGCGCCGTCAGCCTGGTCGCCGCGCTCCTAGTCCACGCGACGAAGACGCAGGACGTGCCGAGCGCGTCCGAACAGGAGGCCGAAAGCCTGGCCGCGGCGCTCGTCGGCGCGGGCGAGTCGCTGGCCGACTGGTGGCTCGACCACCCCGAGGAGTCCGCGGGCATGGTCGCGTCACGCCTGATGAACCTGGTCTGGATGGGGTTCGGCGACCTCGTGCAGGGCAACATCTGGCACCCGCCGTCACGCCGTTAGCGTCCCCGTGAGGTGGGGTTTCCCGGTTTTCGGGTGGTGCAGGGCGAAGGTGCTGCCGTCGGTGGAGAAGTCCACGGTGGCCGGGAGGAGCACCGGAGCCTTGAACCGCACGTCGACCTCGAACGCGTCCGGCAGGCGGCCTTCGAACGCGGCGAGGCACCGCGCCTTCGTCCACATCCCGTGCGCGATGGCCCGCGGGAACCCGAACGCCTTGGCGGTCACCGGGTGCAGGTGGATCGGGTTCCGGTCGCCGGACACCCGCGCGTAGCGCCTGCCGGTGTCGGCGGGCACGCGCCACACGCCGGTCGGCGCCGGTGGTGGCGTGGCGCTCGAACTCGACCCCGATCCGCCCTCGCGCTTCAGGTACGTGGAGGTGCCGGTCCACACGACCTCGCCCGCCACGGCCGCGGTCGTGACCACGTCGAACTGCGTGCCACGGTCGTGCGGGCGCAGGTTTCCGGTGCTCACGTGCAGTGCCAGAGGTTCCTCGACCGCCACCGGACGCGCCTGCGCGATCCGGTTGCCGAGGTGCACCAGTCCGGGCAGCGCGAACGGGAACGCGCGGTCGGTCATCAGCTCCAGCTGGAGCGGGAACCCGAGCACGTGCGGGTAGGTCACGGGCAGCGTCTCGCCGATCCGGAAGCCGCACACCGCGTTGTACGCCGCCAGGTGCTCCCGGTCGACCACGACGTCGGCCGACCGGGTGGCCGACGGCAGATCGCCGCCGTGCCGCAGGAACGCCGTGAGGCCCGCCTTGGCGTAGAGCAGCCCGAGCCCCATCACGCCCCCAGCAGCATCTGCCCGCAGACCCGGACCACGTTGCCGTTGACGCCGGTCGACGCCGGGTGCGCGAACCAGGCGATGGTCTCCGCGACGTCCACCGGCAGCCCGCCCTGCGACAGGCTGTTCAGCCGCCTGCCGATCTCGCGGGTCATCAGCGGCACGCCCGCGGTCATCTTGGTCTCGATGAACCCCGGCGCGACGGCGTTGACCGTGCTGCCGCGCGACGCGAGTTCGTCGGTCAGGGCCTCCACGACGCCGATCACGCCGGCCTTGGACGTGGCGTAGTTCGTCTGGCCGACGTTGCCCGCGATCCCGGCGATCGAGGAGACGCCGATGATCCTCCCGTTGCCGCGCAACGCGTTCGTCTCCAGCAGCGCCGCGTTGATCCGTTCCTGGCTGGTCAGGTTGACCGCGATCACCGCGTCCCACTGCCCGGAGTCCATGCGCCCCAACGTCTTGTCGCGCAGCACGCCCGCGTTGTGCACGACGACGTCGACGCCGCCGTGCCGCTGCGTGAGGTGGTCGACGAGCCGGGCGGGCGCGTCGGCGGCCGTGATGTCCAACTGGAGCGAGGATCCGCCGACCCGGTTGGCCACTTCGGACAGTTCGCCGCCCTGCGCGGGCACGTCCAGGCACACCACGTGCGCCCCGTCGCGCCCGAGCACCTCGGCGATCGACGCGCCGATGCCCCGTGACGCGCCGGTCACCAGCGCGACCTTGCCCTCCAGCGGGCGGTCCCAGTCCGACGGCTCCTCCACGGTGGCGGGTCCGATCCGGACGACCTGGCCGGACACGTACGCGGACTTGCCGGACAGCAGGAACCGCAGCGTCGACTCGATCCCGTCCTCCGCGCCTTCGGCGACGTAGACGAGTTGAGCCGTGCCGCCGCGCTTGAGCTCCTTGCCCACGGACCGGGTGAACCCCTCGAGCGCCCGCTGCGCGATCCCCGTTCCGCCACCGAGCACGAGGACGCGGCCGGACGGCGCGAGCGAGCGGATCACCGGGTGGAAGAACTCGTGGACCTCGCGCAGTCGGGTCGTGTCGTCGATGCCGGAGGCGTCGAACACCAGCGCGGCGTACCGCTGGTCCGCCACGGCCTCGCGGTGCACGTCGACCGACTTCAGGATCGCCGCCACGGGCTCGACCAGCCGCCCGGTCCCACCGAGCAGCACCGGCCCGTCCACGAGAGGCTGTCCCGGTGTGTACCGCCGCAGCGGGTACGGGTCGGGCAGGCCGAGCTTGCCGACCACGAGGCGTCCGACGCCGGACGTGGCGAAGCGCTGGTACCGATCCATCTCACCCTCCCCTACTCGCTGGTAAGTCTACTGATCGGTAGGTAGAATGGCCAGCATGGCTGACATCAAGCGCGTCGCGGTCCTCGGTGGCAACCGCATCCCCTTCGCGCGGTCCAACGGGCCGTACGCCACGGCGTCGAACCAGGACATGCTGACCGCCACCCTGGACGGCCTGGTCAGCCGCTTCGGCCTCCAGAGCGAACGGCTGGGCGAGGTCGTGGCGGGCGCGGTCCTCAAGCACAGCAAGGACTTCAACCTCGTCCGCGAGTCCGTGCTGGGCAGCAGGCTCGCCGCGGACACCCCCGCGTACGACCTCCAGCAGGCGTGCGGCACCGGTTTGCAGGCCGTGATCGCCGTCGCCAACAAGATCGCGCTCGGCCAGATCGACTCCGGCATCGCCGGGGGCGTCGACACCACCAGCGACGCGCCGATCGGCGTCAACGAGGGCCTGCGCGCGGTCCTGCTGGAGTTCAACCGCACCCGGAGCACCGCGGGCAGGCTCAAGCTCCTCGCAAAGCTCCGCCCCGGCCACCTCGTGCCGGACGTGCCGCGCAACGGCGAACCGCGCACCGGCCTGTCGATGGGCGAGCACGCCGCCATCACCGCCAAGCTGTGGGACGTCGCCCGCGAGGACCAGGACGTCCTCGCCGCGGCGAGCCACCACAACCTGGCCGCCGCCTACGACCGCGGCTTCTTCGACGACCTGGTCACGCCCTACCTCGGCCTCACCCGCGACCAGAACCTGCGCCCCGACTCCAGCGTCGAGAAGCTGGCGAAGCTCAAGCCCGTCTTCGGCCGCGGCGACGGCGCCACGATGACCGCGGGCAACTCCACGCCGTTGACCGACGGCGCTTCGGCGGTGCTGCTGGCCAGCGAGGAGTGGGCGGCCGCGCGCAACCTGCCCGTGCAGGCGTACCTGACGTTCACCGAGACCGCCGCCGTCGACTACGTGCACGGTGCCGAAGGCCTGCTCATGGCCCCGGCCTACGCCGTGCCGCGGATGCTCGCCCGCGCCGGGCTCTCGTTGCAGGACTTCGACTTCTACGAGATCCACGAGGCCTTCGCCTCCCAGGTCCTGTCCACGCTGAAAGCCTGGGAGGACCCCGACTTCACCAAGTCCAGGCTGGGCCTGGACGCCCCGCTCGGCTCGATCGACCGCGCCAAGCTCAACGTCAACGGCTCGTCCCTGGCCGCGGGCCACCCGTTCGCCGCGACCGGCGGCCGCATCGTGGCCACGCTGGCGAAGCTCCTGGCCGAGAAGGGCAGTGGCCGCGGCCTGATCTCGATCTGCGCGGCGGGCGGCCAGGGCGTGACGGCGATCCTGGAGCGCTAGTACCGGGTCGCGCTCTCCAGCAGCGGCGGGTAGACGATCGACGGCTGGCCGTCGACCGTCGTGCCGCCGAACTGGAGCATCGGGCCGGTCTGCCGGTTCAGGTCGTACGGGTAGTTCAGCCGCGGGGCCGACACCTCGTCCAAGGTGGTGATCTGCTCCGCGGTGAGCCGCACGTCCAACGCCGCGAGGTTGCCGAAGAGGTGGTCGAGCCGCCGCGGCCCGACGATCGGCGCGGTGACGCCCGGCTTGTTCCGCAACCACGCCAGCGCGACGGCGGCGGAGGTGACGCCGAGGTCCTCGGCGACGGCGGCCACGGCGTCGATGACCGGGTACTGCCCCTCGCTCGGGCCGCCGATGATCGCCCCGCGCTTGGTGTCCTCCGGCTGAGCGCCGCGGCTGTACTTCCCGGACAGGTAGCCGCCCGCGAGGGGGCTCCACGGCAGCACGCCCATGCCCGCGTCCAGCGCCAGCGGGATCAGCTCGCCCTCGACGGTCCGGGCCAGCATCGAGTACTCGACCTGCAACGCGATGACCGGCGTCCACGCCCGCAGCACCGCCGTCGTGGTGGCCTGCGCGGTGTACCAGCCGGGCGTGTTCGAGAACCCGAGGTACCGGGTCTTGCCCGCGGTGACGAGGTCGTCGAGCGCCCGCATCGTCTCCTCAACGGGCGTGTGCGGGTCCCAGTTGTGCAGCCACAGCAGGTCCACGTAGTCCGTCCGCAGCCGCCGCAGCGACTCGTCGACCTGCGCGATGATCGCCTTGCGCCCGGCCCCGCCGCCGTTCGGGTCGCCGGGGTGCATGTTGCCGAAGAACTTCGTGGCGAGGACGACCCGGTCGCGCAGGCCCGGTCGGGCGGCGAAGAAGTCGCCGACGATCGCCTCGGAGTGGCCGTTGGTGTAGAAGTTCGCCGTGTCGACGAAGTTGCCGCCCCGGTCGAGGTAGGTCTGGAGGATCTTCTCCGACTCCTCGACGCCGCAACCCCACCCCCCTTCCTCGCCGAAGTTCATCGCGCCGAGGCAGAACGGGCTCACGCGGAGGCCGGACCGGCCGAGGGTGACGTACGAGTCCAGTGTCATGTTCGTGCTCCAGGTGCCGGGAAGGCGAAATGTCTGCCAACCCATACAAGCACCGCCACCTGCGGCGCAGGTAGACGAGAACTCCTGACGTAGTGCACGATCCTCCCATGAGCCTGTCCGAGTTGCGGTCGTTGATCACCAGGCACGGCCGGCGCGGGTCCCTGCCGATCGACGACGTGGCGCTGTCGGTCGTGGAGGAGCCGGGCACGCCGTCGGCGGCGATGACCGGGACGTTGGTGGCGCTCATCGCACAGGGCTCGAAGCACCTGGAGCTCGGCGGGCGCGCCTACGACTACGGGGCCGGGCAGTACCTCGTGGCCTCCCTCGACCTGCCCATCACCGGCCACTTCTCCGAGGCCAGCCGCGCCGAGCCCGCGCTCGGGTTCGGGATGGTGCTGCGGCCGACGGCCGTGGCGGCGCTGCTGGCGGAGGTCGAGGCCCCGAAGGACGCCGCGGTGCCGTCCGGGCTCGCGGTCAGCGACGCGTCCGCCGAGCTGGTCGACGCGGTCGTGCGGCTGCTGCGGCTGCTCGACCACCCCCGTGACCTGCCCGTCCTCGCGCCGATGATCAAGCGCGAGATCCTCTGGCGGCTGATCTCCGGCGAGCAGGGCGCCACGGTCCGCCAGATCGGGTTCGTCGACAGCACCCTCTCGCACGTCAGCCGCGCCGCCCACTGGATCCGCGACCACCACGCCGAGGCGTTCCGCGTCGAGGACCTGGCCCGGAGCGCCGGGATGAGCGTGTCGGCGTTCCACCGCAACTTCCACGCGGTCACGGCGATGAGCCCGATCCAGTTCCAGAAGCGCATCCGCTTGCAGACCGCGCGCACGATGCTCGTGGCCCGAGCGGACGACGTCGCCGGGGTCGGCTACGCCGTCGGGTACGACAGCCCGTCGCAGTTCAGCCGCGAGTACCGCAGGCAGTTCGGCACGCCGCCGGGGCAGGACGCGGCCCGGTTGCGCGCGGAGCCGCAGACGACCTGATCGAACAGGTGTTCGAGTTGTCCACAGGTGTGGACGGAGCTGTGGATGGGCTAGCGGGCCAGCGCGCGACCCTCGGCGCGGAGCACCGCGAGCACGGCCACCACTCCCGGCAGCCGGGCCGAGCCGGTGCGGGTGAGTGCGTCGATCCGGCGGTGGCGCGGAGGCTTGAGCGGGGTCGTGGGCAGGTCGCGGTGGGACATGGCCAACGCCGGGAGCAGCGCCGCGCCGGTGCCCGCCGCGACCAGGTCGGCGATGGTGGCGAGACCCTCGAACTCCCAGCGGGTCACCGGCGTGATGCCCGCGGCGGTCAACGCGCTGTCGGTGGCCGCGCGGGACGGCTGGTCCGGCGGCGCGCACAGCCAGAGGCCGTCCGACGGGTCGCCGATCATCAGCAGCGGGTCGTCCACGAGGTGGTGGCGGTGCAGGTCGCGTTCCTCGGGCGGCTGGGGGCGCCAGTCGTCGACGATGGCGATGTCGACCTCCCGTGACCGCAGGGCGTCCAGGGCTCGGGCAGGCCCGAGGTGGCGCAGCACGAGTTCCAGCGCGGGGTGGGTCTGGCGGAGGCCGACCAGCAGGGGCGACCACGCCGTGGCGGCCGACGGGATGGTGCTGATGACCAGCCGCCCGGACACGGTGTCGGAGGCGAGGTCGGCCTCGGCGGCCTCCACGGCGTTGAGCACGGTCGCCGCGTGGGCGGCGAGCCTGCGACCCGCGCTGGTGAGGTGGGCGCTGCGGGCCGAGCGCTCCAGCAGCGTGACGCCGACCTCACGTTCGAGGACCGCGAGCTGCTGCGACACCGCCGACGCCGAGTAGCCGGTGGCGTCGGCCACGGCGGCGATGGTGCCGCGCAAGGAGAACTGGTGGAGCAGGGCGAGTCGACGGAGTTCGAGCACCACATCTTCTTACGCCCATCCCTGGGTTTTCGCGCTGTACGTGGTGCTCGGGTCGGGGTGAAGGTGGTCGCATGACCGTTTCCGCGACCCTGGCCCTCAACGACGAAGTCGCCCGCCGCCGCCGTGCCGGACTGCCCACCGTGCCGCTCGGGTTCGGCGAGGCCGGACTGCCCGTGCACCCGCTGCTCAAGGACGAACTCGCCCGGTGGGCGGGGTCGGCGAGCTACGGGCCCGCTGCGGGCGTCGAGGAGTTGCGGACCGCCGCGGCCGGGTACTGGACCCGCCGCGGCCTGCTCACCGAACCGGACCAGGTGGTCGCGGGACCGGGCAGCAAGGCGCTGCTGTGGGCGCTGCTCGGCGAGACGAGGGGCGCGGTCGCGCTCGCCCGGCCGAGCTGGGTCAGCTACGCAGCCCAGGCGTCACTGCACGGCGTGGTCACGCACCTGCTGCCGACCGCGCCGGGCCACGGCGGCGTGCCCGACCCCGACCTGCTCGACGAGACGGCCAGGCGTGCGCGCCACGACGGATGGCCGCTCAAGACGGTCGTGCTGACGCTGCCCGACAACCCCACCGGCACCCTGGCCGCGCCGAACGCCGTGGCGGCGGTGTGCGAGGTCGCCCGCGAGCACGACCTGCTGGTGATCTCCGACGAGATCTACCGCGACCTGGTCCACGACGACACCACGCCGTTCGTCAGCCCCGCCGAACTCGCGCCGGAAAGGGTCGTCGTGACGACCGGGCTGAGCAAGAACCTGGCGCTCGGCGGCTGGCGCACGGGCGTGGCGCGCTTCCCGGACCGGGACCTGCGCGACCGGGTCGTCTCGGTCGGCAGCGAGGTGTGGTCCTGCGTCGCCCAGCCCGTCCAACGAGCCGCCGCGCTGGCCTTCGACGAGCCCCCTGAGCTGCGGGAACGCGTCCGGCTCAGCAGACGGTTGCACGCGCGCGTCGGCACCGCGGTCGCGGACATGTTCCTCGACTCCGGGGCCGACCTGGTCCGCCCGAACGCCGGGTTCTACCTCTACCCGGCGATGACGACCGTGCGCGCGGCCACCGACGTCGAGATCGCCAGGACGTTCCTGGAGGACTTCGGCGTGGCGACGCTGCCGGGGTCCGCGTTCGGCGACGACCCGGCGAACAAGCGGCTGCGCGTGGCGACCAGCCTGCTCTACGGCGAGGACGACGACCAGCGCGAACGGGCGTTGCGCGGCGAGGACGCCCCGTGGATCACCCTCCAGCTCGACCGGATCGCGCGGGCGCTGGGCCGGCTACTCGAGCAGTGACCAGACCGCGGTGCAGCGCACGGTGACGGTGATCTGCTGCGGCTCCAGACCCAGCTGCTCGATCTGCACGGGCGAGCCGGGGCTGCCGCCGCCGAAGCCCGCGAACGACTTCGCGGCCATCGCGGTGTCGTTGGCCTGCCACATGTCCCCGTCGCCGTCGGACAGCCGCTGCAACGGGCCGAGCCTGCGCCCGAGCGCCTTCGCGTACCCCTGGGCGCGCACACCGGCGTCGGCGACGGCCTCCTGCTGGGCGTCGAACACGGCGTCCTTGGAGTCGGCCAGGTCCCACGACGGGCCGTTCAGCCAGGTGGGTTCGGCGTGCACGAGCGCGGACAGCAGCCCGTCCAGCTCGGCCAGGTCGGTCACCCGCAGCACGTACCGCTGGCTGGCCCGGCTGCCCGCGCGGGTGTTGCCGTCCCAGTTGTCGTGCACGGACAGCTGCCGCGTCCGCACCTCGACCCCCCGCGTGCCCGACAGCAGCCGCTCCACCGCGGCAACGCGGCTGGTCAGCGCCTCGACGGCGTCGTTGCGCTGCGCCCCGTCGGTCTCGAAGCTCACGTCCACCTGTGCTCGGTCCGCGGTTCGCTCGACCGTGCCGGTCCCCTTGGTCAACACCTCAGCCACGTCGTCCAGCCAACCCCGGCTGACGATCATCCGCAACGATTGACCTCTCTAGCTCGAACGCTAGAGAGCCGTAGAAGGAGAAACACCGTGAGGAAGTCTCCGTGAATATCGGCTGGACAGTAGAGACGGCGATAGCGTTCGAGGGTGGACCCGGTGCGCAACCCGTTCGCCCCCGGCGCAGGCCAACGTCCGCCCGAGCTCGCGGGGCGCGACAAGGAGCTGAGCGCCTTCGAGGTCGTGCTGGAACGGGTCGCGCGCGGCCGCCCGGAACGCAGTCTGGTGCTCACGGGCCTGCGCGGTGTCGGCAAGACCGTGCTGCTCGGCGAACTCCGCTCGATGGCGTTACGCCGGGGGTGGGGCGCGGGCAAGATCGAGGCCAGGCCAGACGCGGGCCTGCGCCGCCCGTTGGCTGCCGCCCTGCACCGCGCCATCCGCGACCTCGCCGTCCGGCACCGCGCCCCCGATCGGGTCGAGGCGGCGCTGGGCGTGCTCAAGGCGTTCGCGCTCCGCTCGAACCCGGCGGACGCGAAGCTCCGCGACCGCTGGCAGCCCGGCATCGACGTGCCCGCCACGCAGGGCAGGGCCGACTCGGGCGACATCGAGATCGACCTGGTGGAGCTGTTCACCGACGTGGCCGAGCTGGCCCAGGACGTCGGCACCGGCGTGGCGTTGCTGATCGACGAGATGCAGGACCTGCGCCCGGACGACATCTCCGCGCTGTGCGCCGCCTGCCACGAACTGTCCCAGTCCGGCGCGCCCCTGGTCGTCGTCGGCGCGGGCTTGCCACACCTGCCCGCGGTGCTCTCGGCCAGCAAGTCCTACTCCGAGCGGCTGTTCCGGTACGTGCGCATCGACCGCCTCAGCCGCGAGGACGCCGACCGCGCGGTCCTGGCCCCGATCGAACGCGAGGACGCGGCCATCGACGTGGAAGCCCTCGACGCCCTGTTCGACGCCTCCGGCGGCTACCCGTACTTCATCCAGGCGTACGGCAAAGCCGCGTGGGACGCCGCCCCGACAGACCCCATCAGCGCCTTGGACGTCTCCGTGGCGGCCCCCGAGGCCGACGCGGAGTTGGCGGTCGGCTTCTTCGGCTCCAGGTACGAGCGCGCGACCCCGGCGGAACGCGAGTACCTGCGCGCGATGGCCGAGATGACCGACGGCAAGGACGCGGGCGTCAACACCGCCCAGGTGGCGGAGCACTTGGCGCGCAAACCGTCGTCCCTGTCCCCGGCCCGCGACAGCCTCATCAAGAAGGGGCTCGTCTACTCGGCCGAACGCGGCCAGATCGCCTTCACCGTCCCGCACTTCGGCCGCTTCCTCCTAGGCCGCGAGGACTAAGCCCTCCACCTGCGAGAACAGGGTGGATCGACGCGTATTCAGCTCTCTAGCCCCAGCGCTAGAGAGCAACCCTGACACGCAGATGACCTGTCCGGTGACAACGGGTGTCTCACAGGCGAATCGTAGGCGTTAACCTGATCAACTCCGATGATTCGCCGGCCTGTGCCCCAACTCACCGGATAAACGGGTGCAATCCTGGGGTCCAGGGTGCATACTTGAGCTACGCAACCGAGAGAACCTCTTGAGAGGGAAGAAACACCGATGAACATCACCGCGAAGCTCCGCGCCCGTCGTGTCGAAGCTCGCAACCGCAGGGCCGTCAACCGCGCCATCGACATGGCGTCCACGCCGTCCATGCGCCACGAGCTGATCGCCATCGCGCAGAACCAGATGACCACTCTCCGCTGAGACCCGCCGCCACGACGTCACCCGCCAACGCGGGTGAGCGCCCCGTCGTAGAGCGCGAGTCGAAGGAGAATGGGCGAAGTCCCTGGCAGCCCTCCCGCGTGCCAGGGGCTACGTCGCACCACCCATCGACCGCTCGAAGTGATCCAGCTCACAACCGCAAGGGTGTGTAACGGTTCCCGAGCGCAAGTCGATGTTCCAAGTGACCCCGCGATGCTGTCGGACCCCCGACCTGGCAGCACCGCGGGGTTTCTTCATGCCCAGAGCACGACGCGGACAGCCACCGTCCCCAGCGGGACCGGTTGGACAACCTGCCCGAGGCAAGTCGGTCATTCGACAACGCCGGCCCGGACTCAAGCCGTTCGGCAACCGAAGCTGAACCCCAAAAGACAATTTATTAACTGCAACGGCATCCAGGACCCACGGTGGGGTTCAAGATCACCAGGTAGCCCACAACGGGATCAGGGCTGCACGGTGACCAGCCAAGGGACGCGGATCTACCTGGCGGCCAGCCTAGGAACCTGGGGCTACCTGGTGACCAGCCAAGGGACGTGGGTCTACCTGGTGACCAGCTAAGAGACGTGGGTCTACCTGGTGACCAGCCAAGGGACCTGGGGTTACCTGGTGGCCAGGCTGGGACTCGCGGCCGCCGCCACGGAACGTGGCCGATTTTACTTGGGGATTTTGGCCTTAAAATTGGAGATCGGGCAGGCCTTCGGGCACTGCCTTTTGGCCCGATCAAGGTCAAAATTCGGGGTCCCCAAGTAAAATCGGCCACAGCACGCTGGAAGCCGCAGCCGCCGGGCGACCCTCATGGAACCGGCAGCCGCCAGGAGACCCAAGCAGAACCGGCAGCCGGAGATCCCCGCTGGAAGCCGCAGCCTCCAAGTGACCCAGCTGACAGCCGCGGCCGCCGGGAGACCCACGCAGACACCGGCAGCCGCCGAAAGATCCCGCTGAAAGCCAAGGCCACCGGGTGACCCACCCCAAAACCCCCACCTCGGGCAGCCGACGAAGGCTTCGCCGACCCCCGCCGACCACCCGAGGCCCACACTCGACCGGATCCTCCGGTCACCTCACCGATCCCCGCGTTCCGCTACACGGGAACCGCCGCGGTAGCCGTCCTGGTCGCACTCCCGTCGCCCAGTCCGCCAACCGCCCACTACCGGCCGCCGAACCGGGACGCCGCACCCGCCGCCCGGTCCACCAACCGCCTCCCGTCAGTCACCAAGCGGGCATCCCCGCTCACCGACCGCCCGCTCGCCGGGCCTGTCCGACCCGTCGACCGTTCCTCACCGTGTCGCGCACCCGGTCCACTCGTCTTCGGAACCCCTGCCGCGACTCGATTCCCGACCCATGATCCCCCTTCCAGCCGTGTCCCGGAATCATCCCAGCCACCACCGACATTTTCCGCGTCCCCCCGATCGGCCGGTGCCCCCTCCATCACCCGATCGATACCGTCGGGGAGGTGACCAGACTGACGCGGCTCCTGGTGGTCCTGCTCCTCGGTCTTTCCCAAGTGGCGGTTGGGGTTCCGCCTGATCTGGACACCGAACTCGCCCACATCCAGGGCCTGAGGATCATCAGCAAGACGACAGTCGGCGATTACCTCTACTACGTCCTCGGCTTCCAACAGCCGGTGGACCACCGCCACCCGTCCCGCGGCACCTTCGAACAGCGGATCTCGTTGCAGCACAAGGACGAGAGTCGTCCGATGATCCTCCACACCACGGGCTACGGCCTCCCCGGCGGCCCCGGCCTCTCCGAACCGGCCAGGCTCGTCGACGGCAACCAGCTGAGCGTGGAGCAGCGCTTCTTCACCCCGTCCCGCCCGCAACCGGCGAACTGGCGCGACCTCGACATCCGGCAGGCGGCCGACGACCACCACCGGATCGTCCAGGCCTTCAAACGGATCTACCACGCCCGATGGCTGTCCACCGGCGCCAGCAAGGGCGGCATGACCTCGGTCTACCACCGCCGCTTCTTCCCCCACGACGTCGACGCCACGATCGCCTACGTGGCGCCGAACGACGTCGACGACGCCCACGACGTCTACGGCCGCTTCATCGAGCAGGTAGGCGACGACGACTCCTGCAACCGCCGCCTGGAAGGCGTGCAACGGCAGATCCTCCAGCACCGCGACGACGTCGTGAAGATCATGCTCTCCAGGGGCTACACCTACGACACCCTCTTCGGCACCCCTCAACGCGCCTTGGAGATCCTCGTCCTGGACACCCCGTTCACCTTCTGGCAGTACCAGACCCAGGTGGACTGCGCGCTGGTCCCCGGCCCGGACGCCACCGTCGCCCAGCTCGTCGAGTTCATGGACGCCACCGTCGGCTTCGACTTCTACACCGACGCGGGCGTCGCTCCCTACACGCCGTACTACTACCAGGCTGGCACGCAGCTCGGCTCCCCGAAGGCCGACGAGCACGCCGTCGCGGACCTGTTGCGCTACCCCGGTTCCAGCGTCCCGCGGTCCTTCGTCCCGGCCGACATCCCGATGCGCTTCGAGCCGGGCGCGATGCGCGACGTCGACCGCTGGGTCCGCCTCTCCGGCCGGACCCTGCTGTTCGTCTACGGCGGCAACGACCCGTGGGGCGCGGAGCCGTTCCGCCTGGGACCGGGCACGCGGGACTCGTTCAGCTTCACCGTGCCGGGCGGCAACCACGGCTCGACCATCGCGAAGTTGCCCGAGCCGCAACGGAACCAGGCCACGGCCGCCGTCCTGCGCTGGGCGAACGTCCCCGTGCGGGCGACCGTCCCCGACGGTCCGGGCCCGGACGACCTCGCCGAGCTACGCCGCCGTCCGCGGTAGCTGCCGCCCCCACAACGCCCGCAGGTCCGCGCCGAGCCGGTGCAGGATCCGCACGGACTCGCTGCGCCGGTCGGCGAGCAGCCCGAGCACCAGGTGCGGCGGCGTGACCAGCCCGTCGCCGCGCTTGGCGTAGTACAGGGCCACCTCGACGGCCTTGCGCGCCTGCATGGCCAACGGGAGGTCCGTCGCGGGACCGGTGAGCGTGACGCGCAACGGCCGCAGCGGCGACCGCTGGAGCCGCCACGTCCCGAGGTCCTCCAGCGGCGGCGGGACCACGTCGATGCCCAGCGTCGCCAGGAGTTCGCGGTCGGTCGGGCCGGGGATGCGGTCGCGCACGGCGTCCGCCGTGACGCCGTCGACGGCCTTCGTCTCGGTGAGCGCGAGCAGCAGGAACTCGGTGTCGAGCGCGCGACGGCCGTGCTCGGCGGCCAGCCTTCCCGCGCGGATCACCGCGCGCCGGGCGGCCGGGTCGAAGCTGGCGAACATCGTTCTGCCTCCTGGAAACGCTGAGCACCAGGGATTTCCCCCCTTCGTGTCAACCTAGGGTGACAAAACTGCGCGTGTCAACCAGGACTGACAAACTGGGGCGCATGGATGAACTCCCCCTGCTGGTCGTCGATTCCGCCAACGTCGTCGGCTCGGTGCCCGACGGCTGGTGGCGCGACCGGGCGGGCGCGGCCGAACGCCTGCGCGACTCGCTCGTCCCCGTTGCCGCGCAAGGCATCGACGCCGACGGGCCGATGGAGGTCGTGCTCGTCGTGGAGGGCAAGGCGAGCCGCGTCGAGTCCGTCGACCACGTCCGCGTGGTTCGCGCGCCGGGCGACGGCGACGACAAGATCGTGGAGGTCGTGCGCGACGAGGGCGCGGGCAGGCGCTGCGTCGTCGTCACCGCCGACCGCGAACTCCGCCGCCGCGTGGCGGAACTCGGCGCGGAGGTGGTGGGTCCGCGCACCGTGCGAAGCTAGGGCCATGGACGCTCTCTACCCGCGACTCCTGGTCCGCGACTTCGACACCGCGGTCGCCTTCTACACCGGCGTGCTGCGCGACCTGGTCGGCGTGGAACCGGTGAAGGTGGTCCCCCAGGCCTCCTACGCGAACTGGGACATCAACGGCGAGGCCGGTCTGGTCCTGTTCAGCCGCAAGGCCATCGCCGCCGTCGTCGGCACCGCCGACCTCCCGGACGGCCCGGTCACCCGCGACACGGCGATGCTCGTGCTCCGGGTGGACGACGTCGACCGGGCCGTCGAGTGCTTCACCAGGCACGGCGCGGTCCTCGTAGCGAAGCCCCAGGACCGCCCCGAGTGGGGCCCCGGCCTGCGCACCGCCCACCTGCGCGACCCGGAGGACAACCTCGTCGAACTCCAGTCCTACTGATCCCAGGGAGTGGACCGCGGAACACCACCGCCGCGGCGTGTTGTTGACTTCCGTCGTGACCACCGCTCAACGCCGCCGTGCCCGTGTCCGCGCCCCCGAACTCGTCGGCCGCGGCTGGCTCAACACCGGTGGCGAGGACGTCAAGCTCGCCGACCTGCGCGGCAAGGTCGTGCTGCTCGACTTCTGGACGTTCTGCTGCATCAACTGCCTGCACGTCCTGGACGAGCTGCGGCCGTTGGAGGCCGAGTTCGCGGACGTGCTCGTCACGATCGGCGCGCACTCGCCGAAGTTCGTGCACGAGGCCGATCCGGACGCGCTGGCCGCGGCCGTGGAGCGGTACGAGGTGGACCACCCGGTGCTGGACGACCCGGAGCTGACGACCTGGCAGGCGTACGCCGTGAAGGCGTGGCCGACGCTGGTCGTGGTCGACCCCGAGGGCTACGTCGTGCACGTCGCCGCTGGTGAGGGGCACCTGGACGCGTTGAGGCAGGTCATCACCGAGCTGGTGGCCGAGCACGAGGCGAAGGGCACGCTGCACCGCGGCCACGGCCCGTACGTGGCGCCGGAGCCCGTCGCGACCGAGCTGCGGTTCCCGTCCAAGGCCGTGCTGACGTCCGCGGGCACGCTGCTCGTCGCCGACTCCGCGCACCACCGCGTGGTCGAGCTGGAGCGGGACGGCGAGACGGTCGTCCGGAGCTTCGGCACCGGCGAGCGCGGGCGGCAGGACGGGCTGGAGGCCACGTTCTCCGAGCCCGCGGGCCTCGCCCTGCTGCCGGGGGAGGTCGCCGCCAAGGTCGGCTACCACGTCGTCGTCGCGGACACCGTCAACCACCTGCTGCGCGGCCTGGACCTCGACTCCGGCGAGGTCACCACGATCGCGGGCACGGGCGAGCAGTGGCGCGGCGGGGAGACCGACGGCCCGGCCGGGGAGATCGAGCTGACCAGCCCGTGGGACGTCGAGTGGTGGGAGCCCGCGGGCGGTATCGCCATCGCGTTGGCGGGCAACCACACCCTGGGCCTGTTCGACCCCGTCACCAAGCAGTTGAGCCGCCTCGCGGGCACCACCGTGGAGGGCTTGAACGACGGCCCCGCTCTGGAGGCGTTCTTCGCCCAGACCTCCGGTCTCGCGGCCGACGGCGACCGCCTGTGGCTCGTCGACTCGGAGACGTCCGCGCTGCGCTGGCTCGACGCGGACCGCACGGTCCACACGGCGATCGGCAAGGGCCTGTTCGAGTTCGGCCACCGGGACGGCCAGGCCGACCAGGCGCTGCTCCAGCACCCGCTCGGCGTCACCGTGCTGCCCGACGGCAGCGTCGCGATCTCGGACACCTACAACGGCGCTCTCCGGCGCTACGACCCCAGCACCGACGAGGTGTCCACGTTGGCCACCGGTATCGCCGAGCCGTCCGGCGCGGTGCTCGTCGACGGCGAGCTGGTGGTCGTCGCGTCCGCCGCGCACCGCCTGGACCGACCGGTCGCGCCCGGCGTCGCTGCGGAACTGGTGTCCGGTCAGGCCCACAAGGTGCGCAGGCCCCCGTCGGACATCGGGACCGGCGAACTGGAGCTCGCGATCGTCTTCACGCCGCCCGCGGGGACCAAGCTGGACGACCGATACGGCCCCTCGACACGCCTGGAGGTCACGAGTTCGCCACCGGAATTGCTCCTCGACGGCGCAGGCGTCACGACCGAGCTGACCCGGACCCTGCGGATCGCCGAGGGTTTCCCCGAGGGCGTGCTCCACGTCGTCGCACAGGCCGCTAGCTGCACGGACGACCCTTCGGTGGAACACCCGGTCTGCCGTCTCACCCGTCAGGACTGGGGTGTACCCGTTCGTGTGACAGCCGGTGGTCCGAGCCGGCTACCGCTGATGATGGGCGGTCTGGACGACGTCTAGGGGTGGACACCTGGTCCGGGCATCAAGTTCTGGCACGTAGACTCTCCGGGTGGCTGATGTCAAGCTCGAGATCCAGATGCTGCACGACCGCGTCTTGGTGCGGATCTCGCCCGAGGACGGGGAGCGCCGCAGCAGCGGTGGCATCGTGATCCCGTCCACGGCGCAGATGGCGAAGCGCCTCGCCTGGGGCGACGTCCACGGCATCGGCACCCACGTGCGCCACGTGAAGGTCGGGGACCGGGTGCTGTTCAACCCGGACGACCAGCTCGAAGTCGAGGTTCACGGGCAGACCTACCTGGTCATGCGGGAGCGGGACGTGCACGCGACCGCGACCGAGCAGACCGATCAGGGCACCGGTCTTTACCTGTGACACCCCCGAACGTGATCACCGCGTGATGGCGTTCCGGTAAGTACTCGCAAGACCACCTTTGACGAGCCAGAAGGGGGCGCGGTGCCGGACAAGCAGCGACCCGAGTACGAGGCGGAGCGGACCATGGCCATCGAGCCGGTCCGCCCGCGGGAGACGGCGTCGGAGCAGACGACGAAGTTCTCCGCGGCCTCGCTGTCGGCACCGCAGGACACCGGCGGCTGGCCCGAGCACGAGCCCGACGGCGAGGCGGAGTTCGCGGCCGCCCCGACGGTGCGCACGATGCCGCCGCCCACCCCGCCGTTCCCGCCCACGCCGCAGGCCGGGGCGACCGCGTTCTTCGGCGGTCCGCCGCCCGTCCCGTCGGCGGAGGCCACGTCGTTCCTCGGCGGTGCCGCGCCGACCGCGTCGCTGGGCTCGCCGTCGTCGCCGACGGTCTCCCTGCCGACCACGCCGCCCGCGGGCACGTCGTTCCAGAACGCGGCCGAGGCGACCACCACGGTCCACGGCCCGCTGATGGTCGAGCAGGGCGGGGACGACGACCCGGAGGCCGCCGCGGCCGCGCGCAAGAAGAAGATGCGCAAGATCGGCATCGTCGCGGGCGCCGCGGCGGGCGTGCTGGTCGCGTTGTGGGGCCTGGACATCCTGATCTCCAGCGGCAACGTGCCGCGCGGCGTGACGGTCGCGGGCGTCGACGTCGGCGGGCTGAGCCACGCCGACGCGGAGGCCAAGCTGCGCCAGCAGATCGAGCCGCGGCTGAGCCTGCCGTTCAAGGCCAAGGCGGGCGACGTCGAGACCGAGATCGACCCGAAGGCCGCGGGCCTGGCGCTCGACTGGGACTCCACGATCGACCGCGCCGGCAGCCAGCCGCTGTCGCCGATCACCCGGCTCACCTCGTTCTTCACCTCCCGCGAGGTCGGCTTCGCCACGACGAGCGACCAGGCGAAGCTGACGGCCGCGCTGGAGGGCATGCGGGCGACGACGGACCACGACGCCGCCGAGGGCACGATCAAGTTCGACGGCGCGAAGCCCAGCGCGGTGGAGCCGAAGCAGGGCCAGAAGCTCGAGGTCGACAAGGCGTCCGGCGTCGTGCTGGCCGACTGGGCCAAGGGCAAGGTCGAGCTGCCGGTGGCCACCACGCCGGTGAAGACCACCAAGGAAGGCGTCGAGAAGGCGCTGAACGAGGTCGCGAAGCCCGCCGTCGCGGCCCCCGTGGTCGTGAAGGGCGAGGGCAAGGACGCGACCGTCACGCCCGAGCAGATCGCCACCGTCCTCGTCTTCGAGCCCGGTGACGGCGGCGCGCTCAACGCGCGCATCGACAACGGCAAGTTCGCCGAGGCCGCCGGTCCCCAGCTCAAGGAGACCGAGAAGGAGGGCAAGGACGCCGAGATCGTCTTCGACAGCGGCGCGCCCGTCGTGAAGGAGTCCGTCGACGGCGTCGGCGTCGACTGGGACAAGAGCCTGGAGAAGGGCCTCGACGTCCTCAAGGCCACCACCCCGCGCGACATCAAGGCCGAGTACAAGCACACGCCCGCCAAGGTGACCACCGAGGCGGCGAACAAGCTGGGCATCAAGGAGCCCATCGGGTCCTTCGAGACCGGTGGCTTCGCGGCGGCGTCCGGCACGAACATCAAGATCGGCGCGGCCAAGATCAACGGCGCCATCGTCAAGCCCGGCGAGACGTTCAGCCTCAACGGCTTCACCGGTCCGCGCGGCACCGCGCAGGGCTACGTCGAGGCGGGCATCATCAACAACGGCGCCCCCGGCACCGCGGTCGGCGGCGGTCTCTCGCAGCTCGCCACGACGCTGTACAACGCGTCGTACTACGCGGGCATGAAGGACGCGGGCCACCAGGCCCACAGCTACTGGATCTCCCGCTACCCGGCGGGGCGCGAGGCGACCGTGTTCGAGAACCCGGACGGCTCCAGCGTCATCGACCTGAAGTTCACCAACGAGGCCGACACCGGCGTGGCCATCCAGACGATCTGGACGCCGTCGTCGATCAAGGTCGTCCTCTGGGGGACCAAGCGCTTCACGGTCGAGGGCGTGACCGGGGAGAAGGGGAGCTTCACCGAGCCGCCGACGATCCACAAGGAGACGCAGCCGTGCGCCGCGGGCACGGGCGCGCAGGGCTTCACGGTCACCGACACCCGGATCATCAAGGACCTGTCGGGGGCCGAGGTGCGGCGGGAGAACCAGACCGTCAAGTACGACCCGTCGCCGACGATCGTGTGCGGCCCGAAGCCGGAGGACAAGCCGCCGGGTCAGTAACACCGTTTCGCCGCGAAAGCCCGTTCAGCGCAGTGCTGGGCGGGTTTTCGCGTGTGAAGGGGGCGTGGGGTGGGTATCACTCGTCCGAGTGATTGGAGCCCGACGTGGGTACAGCGCAACGCACAGCACGCGAGGTCAACGAGAACCCGGTCGTGCAGGTCGCAGGCCGGGTCGGGATGGTCTTCTACGGCATCCTGTACGTGGTCCTGGCCTTCATCACGGCCCAGGTCGTGCTCGGGGACAGCGGTGAGCAGGCCGACCAGAAGGGCGCGCTGGGGCAGATCGCCGAGACGTCCTTCGGTCCGTTCCTCCTCTGGGTGACGGCGATCGGCCTGTTCGCCTTCGCCCTGTGGCAGATCCTCGAGGCCGCCATCGGCTACACGTGGATCCCCAAGGAGCGCAAGCGCCTCGGCAAGCGGATCGGCGCCGCCTCGCGCGCCATCACCGGCGTGCTCCTCGCGCTGGCCGCCATCAAGTACGCCAAGGGCGCGGGCGGCGGTGACTCCAGCGCGCAGCAGAAGGAGCTGACCGCGGTCGTGCTCGGCTGGCCCGGCGGGCAGTTCATCGTCGGCGCGGTCGCGATCGGCGTGCTGGTCATCGCGTTCGTGGTGATCCGCAAGGGCGTGAAGAAGACGTTCGAGGAAGACCTCAACATGGGCGAACTGCCCAACGGGACGCGCAAGTTCGTCGAGCGCACCGGCCGCATCGGCTGGATCGGCAAGGGCCTGGCGTACGCGATCATCGGCCTGCTGGTCGGGATCGCCGCGATCAACGCCGACCCCGAGCAGTCCGGCGGCCTGGACAAGGCGCTGCACACGCTGGCGGCCGAGCCGTACGGCGTGTTCCTGCTCGCCGTGATCGCGCTGGGGTTCCTCGGCTTCGGCATCTACTGCTTCGCCGCGGCCCGCTCCCACAAGTGAGCCAACGAGAAGGCGGGGGGGCCCCGCACCCCCCGGAGCCCCCCCAGCACGGAGCGGGAGAAAAAGTGGAGCTGCACCGCCAACAACGACTTGTAGGGCGCCAGGTCGGAGATAAAAAAAACCAACCACACCAGACGCT